>JAHCMJ010000057.1 GCA_019192485.1 Cyclobacteriaceae bacterium HetDA_MAG_MS6
CCTGAAGCTGTTGATCAGTCCAGTGCTGTTCTAAATAAGGATAGGTATCCTGCAATTCTTCTAGCGCATGATCACTCCATTTGATCCTATAACCACTTTTCATATATCTTTCGGGCCTCTGAATGAGGCTGTAGCTTACCTTGTTTTGCGTCTCTTAAGCCTACGTCTATTGATTCTTGCTGTTCTTTGGGAGTAGCAGCCCACCAGTTTGAAACCTCCGCCTGACGAATTTCCAGCAGCCTATTTAGGGTTTCGTCATCTTCTATGGTCGAGAGCCATTGAATCAAATCCAGTTTTTTACTTTCTAATTCCTTTATCATATGTTTAAAATTAAGGTTTTTAGTGTTTTAAAAACACTAATAAGACTTGAATTCATTGCTTTTGTAGTTTTGAGTCAATCCTGTGGAATCTATCTAAATATTTAAGATAAATCCCAGAATGGATCATGAAGACTTGTCTAAATTCGTTTTATCCAAAGCATGATAGGAAAAATTGAATTTTGAAGGTAAGTGATTTATTGAAAGGCTTTTACAGAAAGTCACAAAGAATAGTCCTGACGTCGGTGGTTTTTTTGATAAGTCATTTGGCTCTCGGGCAAAACGAATATGCGGGTCCGGTCGATAGCACCTCCAATATCTTGTTGATGAACAGGTATGTGCAGTTGGAAGCTACAGAAGCTATCAATGACATGTACAATTTTCAATTTGACCGGGCTAAGAGACAATTTCAGTATTTGAAAAAACAGTATGGCTGGCATCCATTGCCATACTTCCTGCTCGGTCTCAACTATTGGTGGCAGATACTACCCAATCTGAATAACAAATCTTACGATGAAACTTTTCTGGCGTATATGGATACTTCCCTGGTCCTTTCTGAGCGCCTCTACGATGAGGTCAATGAAATAGAGGGAGCATTTTTTATAGCAGCGTCCCATGCGTTTAAGGGCAGACTATACTCGGAGAGAGGACAGTACACCAAAGCGGCTTTTGCTGGTAAGAACACACTGAAATATATGGAGCAGATCAGAGGACAGCAGGATTTTAGCCCAGAGCTACTATTTAGTGATGGCCTGTTCAATTACTATTCCGAATGGATCAGGGAGAACTATCCGCTGCTCAGGCCTATTATGTCTTTTTTCCCGAAAGGGGACAAAGAGAAGGGCATCGAGCAATTGAAGGAGACCGCAAGAAATGCTTTCTACTCTCGTACGGAGGCCCAATATTTTCTAATGAGGATTCTTTATGCTGAAGAAGGAGACATGAAAGGAGCCATGCAGGTGGCGGAATACCTTTACAAAACTTTTCCGGCTAATGCCTACTTTCACCGGTATTACACTCGGCTATTGTATCAAACCGGACAGTATAATAAGGCCGTCGAGGAATCATTGATGATCTTGGAGAGGCTTGATCTTGCGCAGGAGGGCTACGAGTTTAACTCCGGCCGATACGCAGGATTTTTCCTGGGGCACATTCATGAGCTTCAAGGGGAGTTAGATGAAGCCACCCAATATTTTCTTATAGCAAAGGATTTTGGGGAATTAGCTGAGGCAACCCACCAAGGCTATTATATTTACTCCATTCTACATCTTGGCAGAATAGCTGAACGGCAGGAAAAGATTGAAAAAGCGACAGAGTACTATACACTTGTACGAAAAATCACGAAAAGGAAACATAGCGCGAATAAAGTGGCAAGGGATCGACTCAGGAACTTACCCTGATCCGTCACCACGGGTAGCTTTGAGAAGGAATTATATGGTATGTGTGGCATAACAGGCATTTACGCCTTTAATGAAAAAGGTAAAAATCATTTTGCCTACTTAGCGGAGGCCACCAGGGCTTTGGAAAAAAGGGGCCCCGATTCTCAGGGAACAACGACTTCAGGTCGTGTAGGCCTGGGGCATCAACGACTGTCCATCATTGATACTTCTGAACGAGGCAGCCAACCTATGTCGGATCGAACTGGTCGATACACTATTATTTATAATGGGGAAGTATACAACTACAGATCCATTAAGAAAGACCTTGAAACTCTAGGATATTCTTTCGCATCAGATACAGACACCGAGGTGATTCTGTATGCTTATATCCAGTGGGGTACAGACTTTCTATCCAGGTTAAATGGCTTCTTCGGTTTGGCGATTTATGATGCTCAAGAACAATCTCTGCTAGTAGCCAGAGATAGATATGGTATCAAGCCTTTGATATACTTTCAAGATGAGGATAAGCTGGTTTTCGCCTCGGAAATGAAGTCTCTTTTGGCTTACGGCATTCCGAAGCAGATTGATCCGATGGCTTTGCGGTTATACTTTCAGCTTACTTATATTCCAGCTTCGAAGACCATTTTTCAGCATGTCAATAAACTAGAGCCAGGTCATTTTTTATTCGTATCTAAGGGAGAGGTAGAAAATCGATCATTCTATCAATTACCTTACCACGAGCAACCACCAGTTGAAGATTTCCAGTCGGCTAAAGCGGAATTGAAGCGATTGCTACAGGAATCCGTTCAAAAGCGGTTGGTATCCGATGTGCCTTTGGGATCATTCTTAAGTGGAGGCATCGATTCTTCTGTGATAACAGCGATTGCTGCTCAGGAAGTGAAAGATTTTAAAACGTTTTCAATCGGGTTCAAAGACAATTCATACTTTGATGAGACTAGATATGCTCAATTGGTAGCTGATCAATATCAAACTGATCATCATGTATTCAAATTGTCTAACAATGATCTGCTAGAGCATGTCGAGGATATTGTAACCTACCTTGATGAGCCATTTGCCGATTCATCTGCCATTCCCGTGCACATCCTGAGCAGGCTGACCAGGCAAGAAGTGACCGTCGCTTTATCAGGCGACGGAGCTGATGAGGTATTCTCAGGTTACAACAAGCATTCGGCCTGGCTACTGAGTGCCGAAAGTAACGTTAGAAATCAGGTTGTCGGAGCACTGAAAAATTTATGGCGTGTCTTGCCTAAGTCCAGAGGAAACAGATTGTGGGATAAAACCAGACAACTGCATCGCTTTGCTGAGATACTACAGTTAGACCTGAACAATAGATATTGGTCGTTGGCTACTTTCTCAGAAGCTGATTTTCTGGACCGATTATTATTAGAGACTTCGATAGTTGATCCGATTGCGGAGGGACTTGTCAGCTCTATTGAATCAGCAGACTTAAACAAGGTCCTATGGAATGATGTGAAAATGGTATTGAGTGGAGATATGTTGACCAAGGTAGATATGATGTCTATGGCCAACAGCTTGGAAGTTAGGGTGCCATTTTTAGATCACGAGGTAGTGGATTTTGCATTTTCATTACCGGCACATTTTAAAGCTAGGGGTAACTCCAGGAAGATCATTTTGAGAGAGAGCTTTCGGGATTGGTTGCCCGAGGCATTGTACAGCAGGCCTAAGCATGGGTTTGAGGTACCCTTAAATGGCTGGTTTAAGAGTGAACTTGCATCTGAATTGGACAGCTACGTTTTCAATCGACAACGAATAGAAGACCAGGGTTTGTTCAATTATATTACAATAGATCAAATGAAGAAGCGATTGTACTCTTTTGATCCCGGTGATGTACATATCCATATCTGGTCTATGTATGTGTTTCAAAAGTGGTGGGACAGATATTTTAAAGGTTGATTCCCAATATTTATATTAATTCTGGGATTTAATTCCTAATATTCATATTAATTCTGGGATTTAATTCCCAATATTTACATTAATTTAGGGATTATGATCGATCGATCAATTCTTATATCTATCCAAAACCAACTATTTAAGGGCAAGGTGATACAACTATCAGGTCCTCGCCAGGTGGGGAAGACTACTTTGCTAAAAACGCTCGCCGATCGGTATGAGGAAGATGTCTTATGGCTAAATGGCGATGAGGCCGATGTTCGCGAGCTGTTGCAAGATACGACTTCGGCTGCCTTGAAATCAATTTTGGCAGGTCACAAACTTGTCATTATAGATGAGGCACAGAGAATTCGCAACGTTGGTTTGTGCCTTAAACTCATTGTTGACCATTTCCCAGAAGTCCAAACCATTGCATCGGGTTCTTCTGCTTTTGAGCTATCCAATGAGATCAACGAGCCTCTTACTGGTAGGAAGATGGACTACCATTTATACCCTATTTCCTTTTCTGAGATGGTGAAGAACCATGGTTTGGTTCAGGAAAAACGTCTACTTGAGCAAAGGTTGATTTACGGATCATATCCAGAAGTGGTTACCCAAATTGACACAGAGGTTGAGGTTTTGAGAAGGCTATCCGATGCCTATCTTTATAAGGATATTTTCGTGTTTGAGAACATTAAGAAGCCAATGCTGGTAGAGAAACTTTTGCAGGCTCTAGCTTTCCAGGTGGGTCATGAGGTATCCAGCAATGAATTGGGGCAGCTACTGGGCGCTGATCATAAAACCATCGATAAATATATAGACTTACTGGAAAAGGCATACATCATTTTCAGTCTGCCTTCATTGTCCAGAAACATGCGAAATGAAATCAAGCGAGGTCGAAAAATCTATTTTTTTGATAATGGTATTAGGAATGCTCTGATCAGAAATTTCAATCCAATAGGACTCAGAGATGATGTTGGAGCACTATGGGAAAATTTTATGATCAGTGAGCGACTTAAGCTTGTTGAATATTCCAGGCTATGGATGAATCGCTTTTTTTGGAGAACCCATAGTCAGCAGGAGATCGATTACATAGAAGAATACAAGGGGGTGCTCCATGCCTTTGAGATGAAGTGGAATCGAAAAAGGAGGAGCAAAATACCTGCTTCATTTCAAAAGAGCTATCCTGGGAGTAGTTTTGAAGTTGTAAACAGGGGTAATTATTATACTTTTTTAGAAGATAACGCTCCTATGTAATGAAAGCCGTCTGTTTAGATGCCAACTTGTACGTAGTTTTTTGGGTGTAGTAGGAATTTATCCAGAGGAATGATAAAAACTGAACCATTTGATGTTTTCACTTCATTTTCATCATACATATTAATAATGAAGGAGGTTTTGGTATTGTAGATGCCCATGGCTTCATTCAGTGCTTCAAGTTCTCTTGTCCAGGTGGCCGTATCTTCAATTTCGTCGCAGGCGTTGATGAGTATGGGCTGTTCGGTGAAGAAGTCGACTTCCTGTTTATTGAGTGCATAGTAGGGTTCGATTCCTAATCTTCTGATAGCCATATACACGATGTTTTCAAATATTCTACCTACATCGCGTTTGCCGTTCATGGCATATTTGAAGGATTGGTCAACACAATATATCTTAATGGGATTGACCGTTGTCTTTCTTACTGAGGTGCTCCAACGGGAGGTTCGGTACAATGCAAAAGCTTCCTCAAGGTATGAAAGATACTCATAAGCTGTATTCTTGCTCAGGCTATATCCTTGGGATTTCAGGTCATTAAACACCTTGCTGATACTCATCGGATTGGCAATATTGGTGAGCATATATTTTAGCATATATTTCATCAGCTGTGGGTTGCGAAGGTTAAATCTTTCTGTCAAATCGCGATAGAGCATCAGGTCAATGTATTCACTGACTGTGGGGAGATGGAGTGACTGGGGGATAAATGTTAATTCGGGAAATCCACCTTGCCAGAAAAACTTTTCTAAACCATTTCTAAGGAGGGATTTTCCAGTGGAAGTTTCATCATACGAAATGTTGTTGAAGGTCAGGAATTCACTGAAGGAGAGCGGGAATATTTCATAAGAAAGCGTTCTTCCCCTTAATGCGCTGGCAATTTCTCGACTAAGCAGCTTGGATGAAGAACCAGTCAGATATATGCGGCAATTTTCTTGATCCAATAGTCTTCTGACGAATTTCTCCCATCCTGGTATCTCCTGCACTTCATCAAAGAAGAAATAGACTTTCCTTTTTTTGTTGTCAGGATACATGGAGTAGTAGGATCGGATCAAAGTATCCATATCTTCTAGCTGTGCAGGATAGAAGCGATCATCCTCAAAATTGATGTAAAGAAGGCGATCAGGGGGGAGCGTGTCTCGAAGTTTTTTGATAATCTGGAGACAGACCGAGGTTTTACCTGCTCTCCTGGGTCCAAGTATAGATATGATTTTCGGAACGTCTACGGGGATAGCTATTTCCCGATCTATAACGTTGTCCAGATTACGGACTATCATATCACTGATCAGCTCACGAGCGGTGGACACTTTTAAAGGCATTTTTTTGTCCTTTTACAAAAATACAAATTTATTATATTTCATCCTTTTTTAAAGGGATAAAAAAATATTTATTATCCTTTTATGAAGTGATGAATTTCTGAAGCCTTTCCAAGGTTTGTTTTTTCACGCTCCAAGTTCCCTAAACAAGTCCAGGTATTTCTGTTTATTTGCCTCAACAGAGTATTTTTCTTCCACTGTTTTCCTGCCTGCCTGCCCAAGTTTTCTTCGATGTTCCGCGGATTCGATCAGCAACGAAATCTTTTCCACCCATTCTTCTTTGGTACGAGCCAGAAAGCCATTTTGACCATCCTGAATAATTTCGGTATTGACTCCTACGGGAGACATAATAGTAGGTATTTCCAAGGCCATATACTGAAGGCCCTTCAAGCCACACTTACCTTGTGACCATTCATCGTCAGGCAGGGGCATGAGACCAATATCAAGTTCAGAGAGCTCATTTATTTCCGTTTCCTTTTTCCAGGGCAGACCCGTGATGGAAAGTTCTTTGTGTGTATACTCTCCGTCTCCAATTACTTTGAAATAGACCTGGCTCTGATACTTTGCCCTGATCTCTTCCAAAGCCGGGATAACGGTTTCAAAGTGTTTGATAGTCGAAAAACTTCCACTCCAGCCGATGCATACTTCTTCCAAATTCTTGTCAACTTGGATTTTTGAGTATTCGCTCAGGTCTATGGTTGTCGGTACGATCCTGACATTTGAATTGTGACCTGCGGCATAGTTGGCCAAGTACTCATTACCAGCTATGACCAAGTTGCAATAAGAAATAATTCGGCCTGTTTTTGCAGGGTTCTTCAGTTTTTGAAAAAAGGACTGGTTAGGGTTTTTATCGTGAAGCCAGATGGAATCGTCGAAGTCGAAGATTAACTTTGCTTTGGATAGCTTAAAGAACCATTCGAAAAACGTTCCAAAAAAAAATGCATCACGATAGATAAAGATCCCGTCATATCTGCTCGCTTGGAATACATCTTTCAGTCTCTTCCAGATGGCCGATATGCCAATTTTAACTTTAGCAAACGTGTTACCTGATCCATAAAAGATTTTATCCTGCTTGGCATCAAGCATGTTGGAATAGGTGATATCAAAACCATTTTCTTCCAGAAACGCTAGATATTGTTCATGCCGGAAGCGCTGTCCCGGTGAGCGATCTTTTCTATGGAGTACCAGGAACAGGATTTTCATGAATTGGAATTTTAGGCATCATTTGTATCAGCTTTATCTAATCAGCGGGACAAAATGATGTGAAGAGGTTTCCTTTTTTGGATAAGAAGGGAGTGTAGTTCTCAGTCAATCTTCCAGCCAGATAGGTGGTAGTTTTTCAGTGATCTCGATATTTTCAAATTTGGTGCTTTTCTTGATCCCCGTTCGCTTGGCCCAGTCTGCCATTTTTTTCAATCCATCTGGTAGTGAGGTCTTACTGTATTCACCAAAGATGGCCTTAATCTTTGAGTGATCTGCATGAGCATGCAACACTTCGTTTCTGGCTTCAAGAAAGCGTAGCTCTCCGTCGATCTCCATGGCATTCATCACTTCAGTAGCTAGCTCTTTCACCGAATATTCCTGATCCGCTCCAATATTGAATACCTCGCCATAGCATGCTTTGTGATCAACACAGTGAGCAATGATTTGCCCAATATCTCCCACATAGGTGAATGCTCTGGTTTGGCTTCCATCACCAAACACGGTCAGTGGATTTCCTTGCATCAATTGATTCATGAAAATGCCCACCACGTTTCGGTATCGATCCCCTAGGTTTTGGTATTCACCGTAGACGTTATGCGGACGAAAAATCACATAATCCAATCCAAACATTTCATGGGAGACTTTCAAATCCATCTCTACCGCCAACTTGGCAATCCCATATGGATCTTCCGGTTGAGGGATCATATCCTCGTTCATCGGAGGAGGGAGTGCTCCATAAGTGGCAATAGAGGAAGTAAATACAAAGCACTTGACCTTGTGCTTGACCGATTCATTGATCAGATTGACACTTCCTATCAAGTTGTTGGTATAGTTGAATCGTTTGATAAAGTGGCTCAATCCCTCGGCGGCATAGGCAGCCAGGTGGTAGACATATTCGATATCATACTCTTCAAATACTTTGGATAGCAAGTCATGATCTGTAATAGATCCCTCGATGAATATGGCATCCTGAGGTATATTTTCGGTAAATCCACCACTGAGGTCATCCAAGACGATAACGGATTTTCCAGAAGCTAAAAGTTCGTTGGTCACGTGCGCACCGATAAATCCTGCACCACCTGTTACTAAGGAATATGGCATTTTAGTATTTTTTGCAAGCGAAAATAGCCATATATTCGTGTTCATCTCACTACATAAGCATTGGAAATCAAAGATTTTCTTGTAACACCGGTATATATAATATTATTTTCTACTCTAGCTTATTTCATAAGACCACATGTGACCAACGCTAAGACCAAAGGTTACTTTTTACCTGCTTTATGGTTTAGTTTCCTAGGAGCTATTTCGTTAGGATTAGTTTACCAATTTTACTACGAGGGTGGTGATACTTTCAATTACTATTTCCATGCGGGGATTATATCGGAAGCTTTTTATGACAATTTCAAGCATGGGCTGAAGCTTATTTTCAAGCCAGATATCCTTGATGGGGAGATATTGGAATATGTTAGTAAAATGTACTGGTACAAAGATTCTTCCGCCTATTTTGTCTGTCGATCAGCAGGCTTCATTAGTCTATTTACCTTTAACGCGTATTCTTCCATCGCAATTTTCTTCGCGGCATTTAATTTTAGTGGTATTTGGGCTTTGTATTCAAGCTTTCAGCATAAGTACCCTAAGGGTTCTGGTCGATTGTCTTTAGTTATTTTGTTTATGCCCTCACTCGTCTTTTGGGGGTCGGGTATATTAAAAGATTCAATCTGCCTAGGAGCACTAGGCTGGTTGGTTTGGGGAGTGCTTCAATTTGAGATTGGTGGACGTAGAATACTTTCGGTCTTTGTAATTGCATTGAGTGCGTTTATTCTTTTCGTCGTCAAGATTTACATTTTGATATGTTTGATTCCTGCCTTATTTATGTGGTTTTATCTGAAACGAATTAAGTTGGTTAGGGGGTTTACAAAAAAAGCGCTACTAGCTCCAATCTTGGCATCGTTTCTCATGGGTGCCGGATTTTTGGCGGCCTACGCTATTTCGAAGGAGGATAATAGGTACACCTTAGATCGCGTGGCAGAGCGTGCATGGATTACAGCATATGATATTAGGTATTATACGGGTAAGGATGCAGGATCAGGGTATTCCTTAGGGAAACAAGATGGTACCTGGCAAACAATGCTGAAATTAGCGCCAAGTGCTGTAAACGTATCCTTCTTTCGGCCATATCTATGGGAAGTGAAAAATCCACTCATGGCAATAGCATCACTTGAGAGCACCTTAGCCTTTTTCCTAACCATATCGGTATTGGTGAAACTAAGAAGCTACAGGGTGTTGTTTAAAGATCCTTTTCTCGTTTTTTGCTTGACTTTCTCATTAGTTTTTGCCTTCGCTGTGGGAGTTAGTACGTATAATTTCGGAACTTTGGTGAGGTATAAGTTGCCAGCAACCTTGTTTTTCTATCCGATGCTGCTGATACTTGGTGGCCAGAGATCCTTTAAGTACTAATTTGCATTTCAATTAGCTACTGTTATTGTCTTTATGAATCTAATCAATAAGAAAATCCTAGTTACAGGTGCTGATGGCTTTATTGGGAGTCATTTGGTTGAAGAGTTGCTCCGTACTGGTTGTGATGTGAAAGCTTTCTGCTGCTATAATTCATTCAATTCTTGGGGCTGGTTAGATGGATTTTCAGAATCCCGTCATAGTAATTTGGAGATTTTCTTAGGAGATATACGGGATCTCAATGGGGTGAGGACCGCAATGAAGGATTGTGAGGTAGTCTTTCATTTAGCTGCACTGATAGCTATCCCATACAGCTATCATTCCCCTGACAGTTATGTGGATACAAACGTGAAGGGAACTTTGAATATTTTGCAAGCCGCAAGAGATGCTAATGTGGAAAAAGTAATTGTCACGTCAACCTCGGAAGTCTATGGAACAGCTAGATATACACCTATTGATGAAGATCATCCCAAGCAAGGTCAATCCCCTTATTCTGCCACGAAGATTGGGGCGGATTACATGGCAGAATCGTTTTACCGCAGTTTCGATTTACCGGTGGTAATTGCAAGACCATTCAACACATACGGACCGAGGCAATCGGCTAGGGCCGTGATTCCTACTATCATAACGCAATTACTTAGCGGAAAAGATAAGATAGAATTAGGATTACTTTCACCTACCAGGGATTTGGTGTATGTCAAGGATACCGTTGATGGCTTTTTGAAATTGGCCGAGTCAGATGGAGTTTTAGGTGAAGCAGTCAATATCGCTACCGGCTCTGAGATTTCCATTGGAAACTTAGCTAAGTTGATCATGACATTAACAAACTCGAAAGCCGAGATCAAATCGGACGAGTTACGACTCAGGCCTCAGAAAAGTGAAGTAAATAGGTTACTAGGAAGTAATGCCAAGTTGCTAAATCTTACTGGTTGGATTCCCGCATATGATTTAAATGCAGGTTTGAAGAAAACAATTGAGTGGTTCAAAACCAGAGAAAATTTGGAGACATATAAAGCTGGTATTTACAATGTTTAGTAAAGTGGTTGAGTTCATTAGAGGAGTGTACAATTCTGATGGTATTATTCCATTGCACGAACCGAGATTTATTGGCAATGAGAAGAAATATCTTCTTGATTGTATAGATTCGACCATGGTGTCAACATCTGGGTCCTACATTGAGAAGTTCGAGAAAGCGATTTGCGAATACACCGGGTCCAAACATGCTATTTCCGTTGTTAATGGCACCGCCGCTTTGCACCTTAGTTTGTTGCTAGCTGGTGTTGAAAGAGGAGACCTAGTGGTCACGCAGGCATTGACTTTTGTTGCTACTAGCAATGCGATAAGCTATATGGGTGCTTTTCCATTATTTATAGACGTAGATCAAGAAACTTTAGGACTTAGTAGTAGCAGTTTGAATCATCTGTTTGCAAAACACTGTACAGTAAATAGGTTCGGGCATTGTATCTATCGACCCACAGGCCAGAAGATAGCGGCTTGCGTTCCTATGCATACATTTGGGCACCCGGCGAAGATGGATGAAATCATCGTCCTCTGTGATAAGTACAATATACCAATCGTCGAAGATGCTTCTGAATCACTTGGAAGCTACTATGAAGAAAAGCATACAGGAACATTTGGCTTGGCTGGTGTTATAAGTTTAAATGGGAATAAAACTATTACCTCAGGCGGCGGTGGAGTTATCTTAACACAGGATCAAAATTTTGCGAAACGAGCTAATCATCTCTCAAAAACTGCCAAGCGCAAACATAGCTGGGAATATTTTCACGATGAAATTGGTTACAACTACCGGTTGCCAAATATTAATGCAGCCCTAGCATATGCGCAAACTGAACAGCTCGAAACCTATATTGTAAATAAGCGGAAGTTAGCCCAGGATTATAAGAAGTTCTTTCAAGAGTTTGATATAGAATTCATTTGGGAACCGCATCGGAGTTACGCTAACTTCTGGTTGAATGCATTGGTATTTAAAGATTTAGAGATCAGGAATAGGTTTCTAGCGTATACAAATGAAAATGGCGTGTTGACTAGGCCTGTTTGGAATTTAATGACGAGTTTGCCGATGTATAGAAATTGTATTAAGGAGGATTTGACTAATTCGGAGAGACTTAGCAGTACCCTAGTCAATATTCCAAGTAGCATAGTATTACCAATGTCCTGAAAGTGATTGAGCCGACATATATTATAGCCGAGGCAGGAGTTAACCACAATGGCAATGCAAAAATCGCTAAACAGTTGGTTGATGCAGCTGTAGATGCTGGTGCCAATTTTATCAAATTCCAAACATTTAGGGCAGAGAGCCTAGTGACGAGGCAGACGAGTGTAGCGGACTATCAAAAGAAGCATTTACAATGTGAGGTAGATCAATCGCAATACACCATGCTGAAGCGATTGGAATTGGACATAAATAATCATAGAGAAATCATTCGGTATTGCATTGAGCGAGGAATCGGATTCCTTTCCACTCCCTTTGACATTGAAAGTATAGATTTATTGGAAAATTTAGGGATCTCAATGTTCAAAGTTCCTTCTGGAGAAGTGACGAATCTTCCTTATCTTGAAAGGGTTGCTAGTATGGACAAACCCGTGATTTTATCCACCGGTATGTGTTTAATGGAAGAAGTTGAAATGGCATTGGAAATATTAACCTCAGCTTCTTTAGACAAGAAGGACATAACAATTTTACATTGTAATACTGAGTATCCAACTCCGTACCAGGATGTCAACCTTGGGGCGATGGTTACCATTCAGCGTCACTTGGGAGTAAAGGTGGGGTATTCGGATCATACGTTAGGTATTGAAATTCCAATTGCCGCCGTTGCATTAGGAGCTGTAGTCATTGAAAAGCATATTACATTAGACAGAAATATGAATGGACCAGATCATGCTTCCTCTCTAGAGCCTTTGGAGTTCAAGCAGATGGTTCAGTCCGTAAGGAATATTGAAGTAGCATTAGGAGATGGCGTAAAAAGGCCGTCACCATCGGAAAGTGCAAATATTCTTTTTGCGAGGAAAAGTATACATATATTGAAAGGGATGCGAAAGGGTCAGCAGATTAAAAGAAATGATCTGATTATGAAAAGGCCGGGTGACGGAATTAGCCCAATGAAACTCTATCAGGTTGTGGGAAAAAGAGTAAAGAAAGACTTGGTTGCGGATCATAAACTGGGTTGGGGGGATCTAATATCTTAAGATGGGGAAAAGAAAAGTTTGCGTGGTAACCGGCTCCAGGGCTGAATATGGATTGTTCTATTGGACACTAATAGGTCTAAAAAATAACGCTGCGATTGATCTTCAGCTTTGTGTTACAGGAACACACCTTTCCCACGAGCACGGTCTCACATACAAGGAGATTGAAAGTGATGGTTTCAATATTACTCGGAAAATTGACATGCTCTTGTCATCAAATACAGCTGCCGGTATTTCTAAGTCCATGGGCTTGGCAATGATAGGTTTTGCCACGGCGTTCACCGAATTGAACCCGGATTTGTTGTTGGTAATTGGTGACAGATTCGAGACATTTGCTGCGGTTTCGGCGGCAACAATTTTTGGAATTCCAATAGCTCATTGTCATGGTGGAGAGTTGACTTTAGGGTCATTTGATGACTCCCTGCGACATGCAATAACGAAAATGTCTCATATCCATTTTTGCGCGGTGGAGGAGTATGTCAAAAGAGTACAGCAGTTGGGGGAAGATCCGAAAAGAGTTTTCTTAACGGGGGCGTTAGGTATTGAAAATATTCACAAAATCAAATTGCTAGATCGAAAGAGTTTCGAGGAAAGTATCGCATTTGAGCTTGGAATAAGGAATCTTTTGATAACATTCCATCCGCCGACAAGAGATAAAATTAGCTCCGTAAAACAAATGGAAGCCCTATTGTCCGCACTAAGCACGTTGGAAAGTACGCATCTTATTTTTACTAAACCTAATGCTGACTCTGACCGTCATGGAATAGCGAAACAAATAGATGAATTTGTCGATGATCATAAGAAGAAATGTATCGCTTTCGACTCCATGGGTCAGTTAAGGTATTTATCAGCACTTCAATTTATGGATGGGGTGGTCGGGAATTCGTCAAGTGGTTTAATTGAGGTACCTTCTTTCAAAATTGGAACTATTAATATTGGATCGAGGCAAGATGGAAGAATAAAGCCGGAAAGTGTCATAGACTGTGATCCAAATCAAGTCAGCATAGAGGAAGCATTAGCGTTACTTTATTGTAAAGACTTTCGGCAAAATCTGAGAAATGTTGTTAATATATATGACAAGGGAGATGCATCAGAAATCATACTGAAAACAGTAAAGAACATAGACGTTGAGTCGCTCTTCCGTAAGGAATTTTTTGATTTATCAAAGTCAAGTTTGCCATAGTGAAAGAGTTAGTACTGATTGGATATTCAGGCCATTCCTTTGTGGCTTATGACATTGCTTTAGCTATGGGTTTATCACCAACATGCTACTGCGATATTGAGAAAAAAGATTACAATCCTATGAAATTACGTTATTTGGGATCAGAACGGGATATTGATATAGGAACAAAGCTTCTGAATCATATCTACTTCGTTTCAATAGGGGATAATTACCGAAGGCAGGAAGTCAGTGCTGTCTTTAACGATATACTCGGAGATCAGATTTGCTTGCAACATCCGAGTGCTGTGATCTCCGCAACTGCGAAAATTGGTTTGGGCGTAATGATCTCCATTAATGCTTCGGTCAATGCTTTCGCAGAGGTAGGTGACGGTGTTATATGCAATACTGCCTCGGTCCTTGAACATGGATGCAAGGTTGGCAGTTTTGCCCATATAGGGCCCGGTGCCGTTTTGTGTGGTGATGTCAATATAGGCTCGATGTCGCTGGTGGGAGCAAATGCTGTAATAAAGCCTGGTATTACAGTCGGAACCAATGTTATTATTGGATCCGGTGCGGTAGTAGGTAGGAACATCCCTGACAATACGAAAATAACAGGTATATCTTGAAAAACCTCGAAAAACATATCATACGTAGCAACGGGACACTTAGGAACTGTCTGGAGCAATTAAACGCCATTGATGATGATTCATCTATGACACTGTTCGTTGTTGACGAGCAAGACAAAATGATCGGGGCAGTCACTGATGGGGATACAAGAAGAGCACTCCTTAAGGGAGCGGAAATTGATGCTCCAATAACAGAAGTAATGTTCAAAGACTTTCGCTACCTCAAGAAAGATCAACATAATGTCAATGATATACTAAAGTTGAAAGAAGAAGGGATAAAATTGATTCCCTTATTAGGGGGAAATAGGGAAATCCTTGCGATGGTTGACTTTGAGGAAATGGAATCATTACTACCTGTTGATGCTGTAATAATGGCAGGAGGTAAAGGTTTGAGATTAAGGCCATTAACTGACAAGACCCCTAAGCCCTTACTTAGGATTGGGGAAAAGCCAATCTTAGCACACACTATTGATAGATTAAGGCGGTTTGGTATTCAGCACATTCATATTTCGATTAACTATCTTGGTGATCAAATAGAGAATTATTTTGGTGACGGTAGTTCTGATGGGATCAGTATCGAATACATTAGAGAAAAAGTACCTTTGGGGACGATTGGAGCATTAGGCAACCTGAAAAATTTAGCCAATGGCTATGTGTTGGTAATGAATTCAGACCTACTTACAACCATTGACTACGAGGATTTTTTCAAAGCATTTTGCGACTCAGGTGCGGACATGGCCATAGCCACTATTCCTTATGAGGTTGAGATTCCATACGCGATTTTGGAAACAGACCAGCAAAATGTAACCTCTTTGAAGGAGAAACCCACATACACCCATTTTTCCAATGCCGGAATTTATTTGTGCAGACGGGAAGTGATCAAATATATTCCGAAGGATAAATTTTACAATGCTACGGATTTGATCGAAGATTTGATTTCCAAAGGCAGAAAGGTAGTCTATTATCAAATATTGGGTTACTGGCTAGATATAGGAAAACCCGATGATTTCCAGAAAGCTCAAAGGGATATTACACATTTAAGGCTTTAGCGTGAATCCACTGATTATTATCCCGGCAAGAGGTGGCTCCAAAGGCGTACCAAGAAAAAACCTAAAGTGTTTGGGTGGTAGACCTTTAATCGAGTACACCCTTAATACCGCAAGGGCAATTGCCAGGGATGAAAATATATGTGTAAGTACAGATAATGATGAAATAGCTTTGACAATGGAGTCCTTGGGACTTAAGGTGCCATTTATGAGGCCGCCTTCCCTGGCGGGGGATGCATCCGGTATGGATGAAGTTATTCATCATGCTTTGGGTTATTATATCTCCATCGGAAAAAAGTTCGATACTTTTATTCTCTTACAACCGACATCACCTTTTCGAAAGCCTCTTCACGTAGAAGGGGGCTTATCCAGATTTGAAGCGGGTTATGATATGGTAGTTTCAGTAAAGCAGACTAAAGCGAACCCATATTTTGTACTTTTTGAAGAATCTGAAGAGGGTGTGCTTAAGCCCTCCAAATCCGCAGGGAAGTTTCTCAGAAGGCAGGATACTCCTGACGTGTATGAGCTTAACGGAAGTTTTTATATTGTTAAGGTGGATGCATTCGAGCGGCATAGAGGTTTGTCGAGTATCAAATCAGTGGGTAAATATGTTATGAGTGAATATGATTCACTTGATATTGATACCGAACTGGATTGGGAAATAGCCGAGTTCCTTTTTGAAAGAAGGAGATGAGTGAGGCTCAAGGTTACCAAAAGTGGATTTGATTTAAAGTTTTTATTGAAGAAATGAGAAATATTAGAGTAATTCCAAGGCTGGATATTAAAGGTCCAAATTTGGTAAAGGGGATACATCTAGAGGGGTTAAGGGTCTTAGGCAGACCCCAAGATTTTGCTGGGCATTATTATGAATCTGGAGCAGATGAACTAATGTTTGTAGATGTAGTTGCAAGTCTTTACGGTCGGAATAGTTTAGATGAGATCATTAGGAAAACAGCTAGAGAAATTTTTGTACCACTTACTGTGGGAGGCGGGATTAGAACCATTAGAGATATCAGTACCGTTCTTCGAGCTGGCGCGGATAAGGTATCTATAAATACGGCGGCTCTGAACAGACCTGATTTTATTAAAGAGGCCTCAAAAAGATTTGGCTCAAGCACAATAGTAGTTTCCGTCGAAGCCATAAGAGAATCAACGGGTCAGTACCTTGCATATACTGATAATGGTAGAGAATTTACAGGCATGGACGTTTTAGAGTGGGTCCAAAGGATTCAGGAGCTGGGAGCAGGTGAAATTGTCTTAACTTCCGTTGACAGAGAAGGAACTGGGGATGGTTTTGATTTGGATCTTATAGATGCTGTATCTAAGGGACTTGAAATCCCTCTTGTCGTACATGGAGGTGCCGGACATATTAATCAATTTAAAGATGTGTTGGAACTGGAGGTCGATGGCTTTGCTATGGCATCCATCCTGCATTATGGTATGTTTAGGAAAGACCTTTTTCCTCTTGCGAATGCGGTGGAAGGGAATACTGAATTTTTGAGGAGCGGTAATGGGTTCTCAAAGATTTCTCCAATGGAAATCGTTGATTTGAAAAATTTGGTAAGGCAGAAAGGACTTGATTGCAGGGCAATTTGAAAGAAATGAAAATTACTATTGTTGATTATCAGTTAAGCAACATTTTCAGTGTAAGACATGCATTTGAAAATATTGGATGTGAGGTTGAAATTAGTTCATCTCACAAAGACATCAAGAAGGCTGAGGCCTTGATATTACCTGGAGTAGGTGCTTTCGGCGAGGCGATGAAGAATTTGAAGGACTTGGGCTTGATAGATTCCATTCGAAGCTACATTGATGATGAACGTCCTTTTTTCGGTGTGTGCCTTGGTATGCAGCTATTATTTGACAAAAGTGGAGAATTTGGTGCTCATGAGGGGCTTGGCATCATAGGTGGAGAAATTAAGAAATTCCCTGTCAAAGCCAAGATGAAGGTCCCACAAGTGGGTTGGAAGCCAATTTATCCCAGTTTAGGGGGTAAAAAATTTGAAAAAGAACCATTCAAAAACGTAGTTTCAGGTGAGTATATGTACTTTGTGCATTCATACTTTGTTTGCCCTGCAAACGATGACGATATGCTCAGTGTTTCTTCATACGGTGATATGCAATATTGCTCTTCAGTTAAACACAAAAACATCATCGCAACTCAGTTTCATCCTGAAAGAAGTGGCCAATCTGGATTGGATGTATATAGGAATTGGGTCGAAAACATCAAAAGATCTTAAATAGTTGAATAATGAAGAAGAATCTGGAGGCCTATTACGGGTTGCCGCCCGAGGTTAAGTTCTGTAAGAAGTGCGTTATGTCAAATCAGCGTCCCGCTTCTACCGTGGAGTTCAAACATACGAGGCACAGTAAAAAAGTTACACTAAATTTTGATAGCGAAGGTATTTGCGATGCTTGCAGAGTGGCGGAGAGAAAAGAAGAGATTAATTGGGCTGAACGCGAGGAGGAGTTAATTAGATTACTTGACAAGTATAGGCGAAATGATGGACGATACGATTGCTTGGTACCCGGCAGTGGCGGCAAAGACAGTGCATATCAGGCGCATGTACTTCGCTACAAATACGGAATGAATCCACTGACGGTTACATGGCCACCATTACTCTACACTGAATACGGATACAGAAATTGGAAAAACTGGATTGATGTCGGGGGGTTTGACAATTTAAGTTTTACTCGAAATGGGAAAGTTATGAAACTACTTACGAGACTTTCAATCCAAAATCTTTTCCATCCATTTCAAACATTCATTTTAGGTCAGAAAAATTTAGGCCCGAAGATAGCAGCCAAGTTTGATATTCCTTTGGTTTTTTATGGAGAGAATGAAGCTGAATATGGTAATCCCATAGCAGATACTGTAACCTCGTTAAGAAGTAAATCCTACCATAGTTTCAAAAACTTGGATAATATTCACCTTGGTGGTGTTAGTGTAAGGGAGCTTCAGGATAAATACAATGTACGGCTAACTGATATAATGACCTTCTTGCCACCTTCGTCGCAGGAAATCGAGAGGTCGAGCATAGAGGTACATTATTTGGGATACTATTTGAGATGGGTACCACAGGAAGTTTATTATTACGCCGTCGAGAATACTGGATTTAAAGCGAGACCTTTCCGAACTCAAGGTACTTACAGCAAGTACAACAGCATCGATGACAAAATTGATGATCTACATTACTTCACTACATTCATAAAGTTTGGAATTGGCAGGGCCACTTACGATGCTTCTCAAGAAATTAGGAATAACCATCTTACCCGAGAGGAAGGTGTAGCGTTAGTCTCCAAGTTTGATGGTGAATTTCCGGACAAGTATTTTAGCGAAATTATGGAATATATTGGAATGGAGGAGGAGGAATTTCATCAATTAACGGATAGTTTCAGATCACCACATTTATGGAGGAAAACTGGGGAGGGTTGGAAGCTGAGACACACCGTAGCCTTAAATGGCGTAGATGACTGAATAGTTGCTAAGAACTTTTTTGATAGATGCAAAATACACTTCAATTCAACA
>JAHCMJ010000058.1 GCA_019192485.1 Cyclobacteriaceae bacterium HetDA_MAG_MS6
AGGTTTAACTCAGGTAGTCCGCCAGCATCGGTGCAAATCAGCGGGACCTCGCAAGCCATAGCCTCCAAAGCAGCCAGACCGAAACTTTCTTTTTCTGATGTCATCAAGAAGAGGTCGCTGACAGACAATACCTCTTCAACAGCTTCTAACTTACCAAGAAATCGTACATCATCTGCATTGCAAGATTGTCGGCACAACTCTTCGATATGAGACCTTTCCGGTCCATCGCCTACCAGCAAAAGCTTAGCTGGTACAATGCTTCTTACCTTATTAAACACTTCAATGACATCATCCACACGTTTCACTTTTCTAAAATTAGAGGTGTGTACAAGTAGCTTTTCGCCGTTGGGACAAATGGCCTTTTTAAAGTGGTCCTTCTTTTGTTTTTTGAATCGCTCAATGTCAATAAAGTTAGGGATGACATTGATTTCTTTAGTAATATCAAAGTGTTCGAAAGTATCTTTTTTAAGATCCTCTGATACCGCAGTCACCGCATCGGATTCATTGATAGAGAAGGTCACGACTGGTTCGTAGGTAGACTCCTTTCCGACCAGGGTAATATCTGTACCATGCAGTGTAGTGATAAAAGGGATGTCAATTCCTTTGGTTTTGAGGATCTGCTTGGCCAGGTAAGCTGCTGAAGCATGAGGAATGGCATAATGTACATGGAGCAAGTCCAATTTCTCGTATTGTACGACATCCACCATCCTACTGGCGAGTGCCAACTCATACGGTGGGTAGTCAAACAATGGATAGTTTTTAACAGAGACCTCGTGGTAAAAAAGGTTTTCACTGAAGAAATCCAGTCTGGTAGGTTGGGAGTAAGTAATGAAATGAATCTGGTGTCCCTCTTTTGCCAGCGCTTTTCCTAATTCCGTGGCTACGACGCCACTACCTCCGTAGGTGGGATAACAAACAATTCCTACTTTCATTATGTATTTTTGATAGGGTCTACGCGAAACTGTTGTTGCGTAGCATTCCTCTGAGTTTTGCTGTTGATTCTACTAATAACGCCTGTTAGATGTAATTGTTCCAAGGCTGAAGTCAATCTTCAATAACAGAACTATAAACCAAATTTAGCATTCTACTCCTGATATTGAGGTCATTTAAGCGACTGTTGTCAGCATTTGGGAATATCCTATTGGATAAAAAGACAAATACGAGGTCATGCACTGGATCTGCCCAGACCATTGTGCCTGTGAAGCCCAGATGACCAAAGCTGCTGGGTGATACGACTTTGTCTGTCGAATAGGGCTTGTCCCAACCCAGACCACGTCGATTGTTTTCAAAGTATTGCTTATTGAAAACGCTGATAGTTCCGGGATTGAGGTAATGTTCACCGTCATAGTAACCATCTTGCAAGATCATCTGCATCAGGACTGTTAGTTCTTTTGCTGTGGAGAATAAGCCAGCATGACCTGCTACACCACCAAAAACCACCGCATTGCGATCATGCACCTCACCCCAGACTTGCTCCTTTCTGTAGAAGTCGTCATATTCAGTTGGTGCAATTTCGTATCGCTCGAAACCTTTTTCCAAAGGATTAAAAACTGTCCTTTCCAGCTTAAGATTGTCATAAAAACGTCTTTGGACATATTGATCAATGGATTCGCCTGTTATTTGCTCAACAATTTGATGTAATAGCATAAAACCAAGATCACTATAGACATAATGAACTTTGTCTTTGAATTTGATCAGGGAGGATTTACGGATCCAGTTATTCAATGTGTCTTTCAGGGCCGGATCAGGCTTCAACCCATAAGATCGCACATCTCCAGCTTCATCTTCTTTAGAATGATAGTAGAATGATTCCAGGAAGTCTCCTTTGAGGGATCTTTTCCAAAATGGAATGTAGGACCGAAGCCCAGCATTGTGTGCCAGTAATTGCCGAATTGTGATGTGCGACTTATTGGTGGAGTCATAGGATGGCAAATAATTTGATACGGCGCTATCTAAATCGATCAACCCACTCTGATGCAAATCCATGATGGCCAGTAAGGTGGAAGTGACTTTGGTTACGGAAGCAATATCATAAATAGTACTGTTGGCAGTAGGCATCAGACTGTCATAGGTCAGATGTCCGTAAGCTTCCTGGAAAACAATATTGCCACCCTTGGCGACTACTACCTGACAACCGGGGGAAGCTGTTTTTTGGATCATTTCATACGCTAGTAGTCTGATGGAATCAAGATAATTGACTTTCATGCCTGAAAGCTGCGGTTTGGCAAACCCAAGTATTCCTCTTGACTGGACAGACTCTTGCACATATTGAGAGATGAATGCAGGTAAGGGGAAGATACTTTTACCATTAATATCGCTACTGCCAAAGAGTAGTTGAGGCAATGCTCCCGACAGGTAATCGTTGAGTTCAGGCGCGACCAGGAATGCATCGGCATTCACATTGACGACGTTTTCGGGAGTGCAAACCCATATGATGGGATTAGTTTGCTGGATGCTGTAAGCGAACTGTCTGGCTTCTATGACATCCGTTCGGGCATCTATAACCACTGGTGTTCCGAAAGGCACCACTTCTTCCATAGCATCATAAACCCTGTTAGCATAAAAACTAAAATCAGTCATCAAAGAGCCAGTACTATCGGGTGACCATAAGCCTATTAGTGGGGTGCTTAGCGGTAGCGTTGATGGATTTTTTTGGAAAGGGATGATTGCGCTTCGATATATCCTCATCAGTAGATTGGATCGCTTCAGAGGAGTAATAACCTGACCTGTTCTGAAGTATTTAGCATATATCAGCATTCTTACCAGTTGGTCGACTTCGGAAACTCGGTGAGCACTTTTTTTGATGCCTTTGGTATATTCCTGAGACCTCCTAGGGTCAATGACCAGCACATTACCACTCATGGCTTGCTCTACGAATCTTTTTTTGTTGGTTGGAGGGTCAAACCCCAGGAGCTGCGGCGCAAGAAAATAGGTAGAATCAAATAAATGAAGTTTGTCTATGAGCTGTCTAGCAGATACTGGAATACCAACATCAGGAGGTAGGACCACAAAATCATACCCCAATTCGAGGCACTCATTTCTCAGCAAGGTGAAATATTCTTTTAGCAATGCATCATCCTGAATAGCTGCCAGAGTGGATACGGACGGTAAATCATTGATGCCAGGAGATAGGTCTACATCAAGTTGAAGTGCCACAACCAGATCCAGATCAAGTGATTTGACCTGCTCGGAGGGTTTTGTCAGGTAAATGCCTCCGAGTTCATTCGGAGGTAAGTTAGAAGTCAAAGGCACTGACTCTTGGTACGCCCACAGGATTTGCGCCAATCTCTGCTGATCGCTCAGACCATGTAGTACACTATCAACCATGGGAAGTACGCTGAGAGGTGTCTTCGCGGCTACAGGACCCAGGCCGATCAGGAGGTACATGATGATGAGATAGTGACGCATCTCTGTTTTTGATTTAACTTTGATTAACTAACACCTCTTGCGATGTTATCCGTTAAATTATTGCATTGATAGTGTTTTATTCAAAGAAATGGTAGCCAATGCGGATTATTTTCGTTGAAAGGATACTTGAAACAAACATTATTCCAAAATTAAAATCGGTAAGTAATTTATATTAGAACCAATGAAGTTTCCTTCTCTGATCAGATTGCCCAGAAATAAGCGTTTTACCATAGAGCCGCGGTATTACGATCCTATCAAAGAGGAGATTGAAGAGAGAACTGAAAAAATAAGAAGAGAGATGCAGGGAGATCAGGAGGGGGCTTTTTCGCCTGGGCGTATAGCATTTGAACGAAAAACGCAATCCATACCTGCAGGATCGTTTTTACAACTAATTATAGCGGCGATATTGGGTCTTGGTGTTATTGGATGGCTGTTTTATGGTAACCAAATATTCTACGTTTTATACGCTTGCGTGCCTATCTACCTTTATTTCCGATTCAAAAAACACTTCTCTCGCAGGTAGTCTATGGGAGATATCATTCAACTACTTCCGGATAGCATAGCCAACCAGATTGCTGCAGGAGAGGTGGTTCAGCGCCCTGCTTCTGTGGTTAAAGAATTGCTTGAAAATAGTATAGACGCAGGAGCTAAACATATTAAGCTTATCATCAAGGATGCTGGCAAATCCCAAATCCAGGTAATTGACGATGGCAAGGGCATGAGTGTCACTGATGCTCGGATGAGTTTTGAACGTCATGCGACATCGAAGCTTCGGATATCTGAGGATCTTTTCAAGATCAGGACAATGGGATTCCGTGGAGAGGCTTTGGCTTCCATAGCGGCGGTAGCCCAGGTAGAATTGAAAACTCGAACAGAAGACGAAGAACTCGGTACTGTCATACAAGTGGAATCGTCAGAGGTAAAGAAACAGGAACCCGAATCTACCGCTAAGGGCACTTCCATCTGTGTAAAAAACCTGTTTTATAATGTGCCAGCCCGACGAAATTTTTTGAAATCAAATCCAGTAGAGCTCAAACACATCACCGAAGAATTTCAGCGGATAGCGTTGGCCAACCCTGCTGTAGCTTTTTCATTTTATCAAAATGATCTTGAAACCAGCAAAGTCTCGTCAGGAAAGTTGAGTCAACGAATAGTACAGCTATTTGGTAAGAACTATCAGAATCAATTAGTGTCTACTCTGGAGGAAACCCCATATGTGCGGGTGACTGGTTATATTGGAAAGCCGGAGTTTGCTCGTAAAACTCGTGGCGAACAGTTCTTTTTCGTTAACAATCGCTTTATTAAAAATGCTTATCTCAATCATGCCGTCACACAAGCGTATGAGGGTCTCTTGGGGGAGAATTTTTATCCGTTTTATGTGCTATTCATTTCACTTGATCCGAAACATGTAGATATCAACGTACACCCCACTAAGACAGAAGTAAAATTTGATGATGATCGCCTGCTGTATGGCGTGATCGCTTCTGCCGTGAGACAGTCACTGGCCTCATTTAATGTGACACCCTCACTGGATTTTGAAACAGATGTCAACTTTGAGTTGATCTCAAAAACCAGAGGAGAGCATACCACGAAGCAAGAATCTCAATATGGCCAATGGAAGACACTGGGTGTTGAAAAACGCAATCTGGAACACTGGGAAAAATTGTATACTCAGGCGAATCGGGAAGAAGAAAAACAAATTGAAGAGGCCAAGCGTGAACTAGACGAAGGGAACGTCCTCAAGTTTGAGAGTAAAGCCAATGAAAATAGGCAATCCTCGGGACTCAAGGAAAATAAACAAGCGATCCAGATACACGGGAGATACCTGATCAGGCAGGTGACTTCGGGCATGGTCATGATTGATCAGCGGGCAGCGCACGAGCGGATATTGTATGAGCGATACATCGAGCGTTACCAGAGTGAAGAGGGTTTCTCGCAGTCCTGCATGTTTCCACAGCGAATAGAGCTAAACCCTGCGGACATGGCACTCGTATTGGATATCAAGCCTGAGATCAGGCAACTTGGTTTTGAGTTTGAAGTATTAGGTAAAAATAGTCTTGCCATCAATGGGGTGCCTGCGGAGATCAAAGCCAATGAAAAAGAGTTATTCGAAGGCCTTATCGAGCAATTTAAATCTAATAAAAACGCGCTTGAGCTAAACAGCCAAGAAAATCTGGCTCAATCTCTTGCAAAGCGTATGGCCATTCGAATAGGACAATATCTACAACCTGAGGAAGCAGAGGGACTATTTGATCAATTATTTGCGTGTTCGCAGCCCAATTACACCCCCGATGGAAGCCCAACTTTTGTAGTTTTGAGCCTTGAAAAAATAGCGGCTTTGTTTAAATAACAGACATGTTTGGTAGAATCACACCGATGGTAAAAAATATCCTGATCATCAATATCGGGATTTATTTGTTGGACGTTTTCTTGAAATTGGAGTTGATTGACTTTTTTGGACTTCGAGTAATTTTCTCAGAGGAGTTCCATCCACATCAATTCCTAACCTACATGTGGCTTCATTCTACTACGAGCTTTTACCACCTGTTCGGAAATATGTTTGCAGTTTTCATCTTTGGTCCGATGCTGGAGCAGGTTTGGGGGTCGAAGCGATTTTTGACCTTTTACCTCGCTTGTGGCATTGGGGCTGGAGTGCTTTTTGGAGCTGCCGATTTTTTTGAAAAACGATCGCTTAAGGTAGATACTGAAATCTACCTGGAAAACCCCAACCCGGAAGCATTTGAGATTTTCATATTGAAACATCGGGTTTCATATGGTGGGCTGTCGCAATTGGCGGACTTTTCTGATGACTTCTATGAAAATGCAAACAATAATTTCTATATCTCTCAAAGCAAGGAGTACGTTCAGCAGATATTCGATTTGTTTTCAAACATTCCGATGGTGGGTGCCTCGGGGGCTGTGTTTGGTATATTGATGGCGTTTGGAATGTTGTTCCCCAATACTCAACTCATGCTACTATTTCCCCCCATACCGATCAAGGCCAAATACCTCGTGTTTTTTTATGGTGCTTATGAGTTATATGCCGAAATTAGTAGGTCGCCGGGGGATAACGTTGCACATCTGGCGCATTTGGGGGGTATGTTGGTTGCCTTTATCTTGTTAAGGCTCTGGCAAAAGGACACAAGAAGATTTTATTAGTCAATGAACACTAGCATACTAGACGACTTCAAAAACGCGTGGGATAAGCCAAACAATTCTTTGGCCCAGATCATCATTATCAATGTAGTGATATTCGTTGTCATCAATGTGATCAATGTCCTGCTGTTTTTCTCAGGACTGGAAGGATTGTCTAGGTCCTACATGTCTTTTCTGGCGCTGCCATCTTCACTTTCCTTTGATGGACCTGGAACTTCGTTTTTATTGAGACCATGGACCATTTTTACTTATATGTTTGTTCATGAGCGTTTTTTTCACATTCTCTTTAACATGCTTTTCCTGTATTGGTTTGGGCGCATTATAAATGAGTTTCTGGGTCACAAGCGCATCATTGGACTTTATGTGACAGGTGGTTTGGTAGGAGGGCTGGCTTATATTTTGCTTTACAATCTCTTCCCTGTTTTTCAATCAATTGTGAATTCATCTCAGCTGATTGGAGCCTCGGCAGGAGTGTTTGCCGTGGTTGTTGGGGCGGCAGTATTTATGCCAAATTATACTTTCTTTTTGCTGTTCCTTGGACCTGTCAAGATCAAATACATTGCGCTTTTTTATGTATTCATGTCTTTTATTCAGACTACTGGCAGTAATGCAGGAGGTGAAATTGCCCACTTAGGTGGAGCAGCAATGGGATGGTTATTTATCACCCAGCTAAGAAAAGGGAATGATTTAGGTGATTGGGTCATTAACGTCATGAACTTCTTCAAGAGCTTTTTTGTGAAACAACCTAAAATCAAAGTGACTCATCGATCAGCTCCCAAACGCTCTGCCAGGAAAAAAGCTGAAAAAAAGAGTGCTAGGGTCACCAAGACTGAACAAGAGGAAATAGATGCCATCTTGGATAAAATATCTCAATCAGGATATGAAAGCCTGTCAAAAGATGAGAAGCAGAAGCTTTTTGATGCTAGTAAGAAATAACCCAGATTAGTCAGCGAAGATATCTTCCAGGCTCATCTCAAAATCCAAGATAACTTGAGATCGGACCTGATCTCCTATAAAACATTTCCGGCCTTCACTGTAGCTGCCATCTTGCAGAGTGAAGACCTCTATGATAGCTTCGTCCGGGTAGACCACCCAGTATTCCTTTACGCCATGCTCTTCGTAGAGTAGGTATTTATCTTTAAGATCTTTCTCGGCGGTAGAGGGGGAGAGTATCTCTACTATCAGGTCCGGAGCACCTAAGCAACCAGCCTCATCCAGTTTCGCCGGATCGCAGATCACACATATATCAGGCTGCACCACGGTCAATATCTGGTCATCAGTGGCAGACTTGCTGTTGGGTAGACGTACATCAAAAGGTGCGTAATACACCTCACAAGGACGGCCTTTTAGAAACAAGCTGAATTCAGTGGCGATCGTTATGCTGATCTTTTGATGAACTCTCCTGGGGGCTGGAGACATAGGGAATAATTTTCCCTTGATCAACTCTACCCGCTCCTCAAATACCCATCTTAGATAGTCTGCATAGGAGTACGTGGCTTCCGGCTCCAATAAGGTGATATCATCAATATCCTCTTGATGCTCAATATCATATGCTTTGGACATAGGTTAAAGATACGTGATCGATATCAGATAAGAAAGACAACTAAGCTACTTTGGACTTGTTGGCTAGTTGTCCGCAAGCGGCATCGATATCCTTGCCTCTGCTCCGTCGGACATTGACAATGAGACCCTTGTCTTGCAAAAATTTGGCAAACATATCCAGGCGATCAGCTTTAGTGTTTTCAAAGTCTGCTTCAGCTATAGGATTGTATTCTATAATATTGATTTTGGAGGGTACTTTCTTGGCGAATTGCCATAGTTCTTTGGCATCATCTATAGCATCATTAAAGTTGTTGAAGACGATGTACTCGAAAGTGATCCTGTTCTTGGTTTTCTGATAAAAGTAATTCAAGGCGTTGCCAAGAACTTTCAGTGTATTCGTTTCATTGATAGGCATGATCTGATTACGCTTTTCGTCGTTAGCGGCGTGCAGCGACAGGGCGAGATTGAATTTCACCTCATCGTCTGCCAGCTTTTCGATCATCTTGGCGATACCAGCAGTAGATACTGTTATCCTTTTTGGGGACATATTCAACCCATCGGGAGAGGTGATTCGGTCTATTCCTGAGAGTACATTTTTATAGTTAAGCAGAGGTTCACCCATACCCATAAAAACGATATTGGACAGCGGTACTTCATAATTTTTCTTTGCTTGCCGATCGATGGCAACTACCTGGTCGTAAATCTCTCCTGGGTCGAGATTTCGCTTCCGATCCATGTACCCGGTCGCACAGAATTTACAACTAAGAGAACAGCCTACCTGCGAGGATACACAGGCTGTCATCCGATCATTTGCCGGGATCAGAACACCTTCTACCAACTCTTCATCATACAGCTTAAAAGCAGATTTGATAGTACCATCCTGAGAAACTTGCGAGTGATCGACTTGGAGTGCTCGAATAACAAAGTTTGTTTTTAACTGCTCTCGTAAACCCTTTGAAAGGTTGGACATTTCGTCAAAAGACTGTGCAGATTTGACCCAAAGCCATTCCCAAACTTGCTTGGCACGGAAAGCTTTCTCACCGATAGATAAGAAATATTCAGTGAGCCCTTTTAACGACAATAAGCGAATGTCCTTTTGCATGATGCAAAATTAGTCCGTTTGTTTCGATCATATACCTAATCCGGATCCTGGAAAACAAAAGGTACTTCTGCGTAGCTGACAACAGGACTATCATTGACGGTAGCTGGCTGCCAGGGGGGCAGTTGCTCAAAAAGACCGATGACCAGACTATCTGCCTTGGCATCGAGTGAGGATACGATCGTAAATTGGCTTAGCTGTCCATCCTTCTGTACTTTGAAACGAATACCCACTTTGCCCTCGGCGTGATACTTGTGGTGCAGAGAATCCCCCAAAAGCTTGTAAAAAGCCTGAATACTCATGTTCGGTTTGGCTTTGACATACTGATATGTAGCAGGGTCGGTAACCGGCATGACTTCGTCGACCCGCTCTACATGAGACGAAGTTTCTTCCATCGAAGGTACCTCTTCTTCCATCGATGGAATTTTTCTGGAAGACTCAGTACGTAATGTTGTTTCCTGTTGCTTATCATCCGTGCTGGAAAATTTCTCTGATAGGATAGGCTCGGAAGAAGGGTTTTGCTGCTGGCGCTTCGGGATGCTGATGACTTCATGACTCGGTGGGTGGGGAGCTTCGGCTTCAATCACTTTTCCACTGCTCGGGGATGAGTGATTATCTGCAAACTTTGTCAAATAGATCAGTAGAACGGAAACGGCAGACACGGCAGCCAATACCGAGTAATAACGCCAGTGCTTCCAGCCTCTTTTCGGGCTAGCTATTTTCGACTCAAGCTGATCAAAATCCTTGAATGCCGCTCTTTTCTTGGGGTCTATTTCGGTCCTGGAGATCACTTTCACACGGTTCATGGGCATATTATTTTTTTAAGCTTCTTGAGTGTACGATGGAGCTTTACTTTGGTGTTGGACTCAGTGAGGTTCAATTGATAGGCAATTTCCCTGATACTAAACCGCTCAAAAAAGCGCAACTCAATTAAGTTGATCTCGGACGTTTCCAATTGCTCCAGTAAGTCTGGTATTTGGTTTAGATACGCTTCAGTCAGCCCTGTTTCTATCTCTTCAGCTATCTGGTGTAATCCGGTCTCATCTATGGACAGAAAACGGACGTTTTTCTGCTTTCGAAAGAAACTATTGCATTCATTGCTAGCAACGCGGTATAGCCAAGCCGAAAAGGGGACACCCTCATATTTGAATTCGTTCAGGCTTTGCCAGGCTTTCACAAAGACATTAGATGTCAGGTCACCGGCGGTTTCGTAATCGTTGCATTTGCGGAAAACAAAGTCAAAAATCTGCTCAAAGTACTGATTGTACAACACCCTAAAATCGTCCTTACTCTTTTTGGGTTTCTTTAAAATATTGATCTCGGCAGCAGGTATCAAAATATTCCTTGGAATAGGTGTTTGTACGCATAATGCATTTTTCGAAAAAGGTTACAAACAAAATTTTTTGTAACGCTTTTTCATTTGTGCATTCTGTAGGCGGATCAAAACACCGATTTAAAGATGAGAAAATCAACATTATTAATAGCAATTGTCCTTACTTCTATTTTCTGGAGTTGTGAGGAAGTACCGGAAGTAGATGTATCTGATTCTTGCAAACTCACCAGTCGCTTGAGAGGAACCACACGAACATTGCATGAAGACAATGGTCATGTCCACAATGATTCGGCATTGACATTGTATGAATATGATGAGGCCGGTCTTGTTAAGACCATTATTAATCAACAATGGTTTGGGTCCGGGGAATTTGTGGAAACTGGTCGCCAGGAAATAGAGACTGGCAATGACGGTCGTATCTCGAGGTCAAACTACACCTATGCAGATGGTTTGAACAATCAGACACAAACCTATAGTTATTGGCCTGATTCTATTCACATCATCGCTGCTGATGGACAGGAACAAGCTTTGTCTACCGTCAAAATGACTTTTGACGATACTCAGCATTTGGTTAAAAACGTTCTGCTCTCAAAGAGCAATCAAAAGAGTCTGGTAACAACCTATCAGTGGACAGGTAGTAACATTAATAGAAAAGACTTGGAATACTATGACGACAACGAGGTATTGATAGCCTCATCTACAGTGGAATATACGCACTCAAACCAGCCCAATACTAACCAGGTCAATTTTTATCCTGGATATCGAACATTCTCTGAGTATCAGATCATTTCGGCCACTACGACTGTTTTCGATGAGAACGGAACCATGATTTCAAAGGAGATCCAAACGGAAAGCTCCCTCATTTATGACGATCAAGGTAAGCTCATGGAGAGTCAATGGTATATTGAGAAACGTGATGCCGAGGGAACACTACTTTCCGAAAGAAACTCAAGCTTTCAGTGGAGTTACGATTGTAACTAATCTAAAATACTCTTTTTAGACACGTGGATTAAATCATTTTGAACTAATCCCGCTTAGAAAGGCCCTCGGGCCTTTCTTTTTTGAACTGATGGCTTTCCCTATCTTAGCCGCTCGCATGAGAGTCGTCTTTGAATTCATTGATTTAGTTAATCGACGAGTAGGGCAAGCTGTTTCTTGGCTGTCTTTGATGCTGGTATTGGTTATCGTACTGGACGTGTTCCTTCGATACACATTCAATTTTACCACCGTAGCTACATTCGAGTTAGAATGGCATCTTTTTGCGGCGATATTTATGCTTAGTGCGGGATGGACGCTGCAAGCCGATAAGCACGTGAGAGTTGACCTTTTTTATCAGCGATTCTCAGTCAAGGGTCAAGCTTGGGTCAATCTTTGTGGTTCTCTGTTTCTGCTACTCCCATTATGTTGCATCGCTTTTTCTGAAAGTATTGCTTTTGTGAAAAACTCCTTCGCTGTAGGTGAAACAAGTCCGGATCCTGGTGGCCTGCCTGCGCGTTACGTCATTAAATCAGCCATACCTCTTGGCTTTCTTTTACTGGGTTTGCAAGGCCTCTCTCAAGTACTAAAATGTATTCAGGTATTGATCGAAAAGTCTGATAAATGATAGAGTACCTGCCGTTGATCCTGTTTGGGGCGATCTTCTTATTGATTTTGACCGGATATCCTGTGGCTTTTACGCTGGGGGGCTTATCAATCGTAGTGGGCGTTATCGTCTTTGATGTCGATTTCTTTTACCTGCTGGCGCTCCGCATTTATGGCACGATGCAAAACTTTGTATTGTTGGCTGTTCCTTTATTCATTTTTATGGGGATCATGCTAGAGAAAAGTGGTATCGCAGAACGACTACTGGAGACGATGGCACTATTGTTTGGCAAGTTTAAAGGAGGGCTGGCCTTGTCTGTTATTATCGTGGGAGCCTTGCTCGCTGCCTCTACTGGTATTGTAGGAGCTACCGTCGTTACTATGGGACTTATCAGCTTGCCTACTATGTTGAAACGCGGTTATTCTTCATCACTGGCGACGGGTACCATTGCCGCCTCCGGTACGCTGGGACAAATTATACCACCTTCTGTAGTCCTGGTCTTGCTTGGTAGTGTCCTGAATGTTTCCGTCGGAGATCTTTTCCTGGCCGCCGTGATCCCAGGACTGGGTTTAGTGAGTTTGTATGCTTTATTTGTGATAGGTTATGCCAATATATATCCGGAGCGTGCACCTGCTATGCCCAAGGTAGAGGTAGACCAGTTCCGGGCGGCGGGATTTAGTGGAGAAGTGGTTAAAACTTTCATTATGCCGTTTTTGCTCGTGCTTGCAGTTCTGGGTTCCATTTTTGCAGGGATAGCTTCACCCACGGAGGCCGCAGGTGTAGGTGCATTTGGAGCTATTTTGTTGACAGCCTATCAACGTAGACTCAACCTTAAGATACTAAAAGTAGTCAGCCAGGAGACCACACAGATTACCGCTATGGTATTCATGATTTTTGTGGGAGCTACAGCCTTTTCCTTGGTTTTCCGTGGATTGGAGGGCGATAAGTTTTTCCTGAGTGCCATTGAGTCATCTGAGTTAGGTCCCTATGGCTTTCTTTTCCTGGTAATGGCCCTGGTATTTGTAGCTGGTTTTTTCATTGATTTTATAGAGATTGTTTTCATTATCGTCCCGGTGGTCGCACCAATATTTGCCAGTATGGGCATAGACCTGGTGTGGATCGGGATACTACTGGCGATTAACCTACAGACCTCATTTTTGACTCCTCCTTTTGGTTTTGCACTATTCTATCTCAAAGGCGTTGCTCCCTCTGAAGTGAAAACATCGCACCTCTATCGAGGAGTAGTCCCTTTTGTTATCATACAACTGATCTTTCTTGTCCTACTGATTTTATTCCCTGAGGTCACAAGGCTTTTGTAGCCTATTGCCCACCAATTTTGTAGGCTAGGTGCAAGGCTTCGAGACGACTGGAAACACCTAACTTTTCGTATACTTTTTTCAGATGAAATTTCACTGTGTTAACGGATAAAAAGGCTTTTTCGGCTATCTCCGTGTTATTCAGGTTTTGTAGAAGATATAGGAGAACTTCCAATTCTCTTTCTGTTAACCGATTGGCCAGCTCCTTTCTAACCAATTCGATATTTAATTTATCAATACCAGTGTGTGACCGATTTAAATCAGGATGGATAATAGTGGAATAGCGAAAAATGAGATAAATGAAATAGTAGTATCCGACACTAGCGAAGAAGATCATTAAGGCATCTTTTTCCGGAGTATTGCCCGTAAATGTCAAATAGGTAATAAAGACATTGGTCAATAGTTGATGCGCCAGGAAAACGATGATCCATCGAGAGTTCAATTTTCTGGATTTCGCGGTCAGATTTTCTTGGGATGCATAATCCTTGAGGCATCTAAACGAAAGCATCAGATATACTATGGCATGAAAGAAATAAATATATATAGCCACCTGGCCCTCGGTACCGTTAACAGATTGGTTGAGTTCTGCCAGATATTGCAACTGTTCGGTTTCGGAGGCCAAGTGAAATTGTGCGAAGTACGCGGTAGAGGCAATTGCCGGCAGGAAATGTAGAAAACGCCACTTAAGGTGACCAACGCTACCATATACCAATGACCTAACGTACAGGTAGCACGTCGGTGGCAGGGCATATCCAAAATAGTGGTCAAAGTTGACGAAAATTTGAAAGCGCTCCAACTGTCCCATGAAGGTCAACACACCTGGAAGTAGCACCAAGGCCATCAGAAAAATATAGGTACCTAGTAGTCGGTCGGCAGTCCTGTTGCCACTTCCCCGGAAAAAGATAAGTAGCGATAAGCCGATGAGTTGTATTCCGAGAAAAGCATTTACAAAAATGAAAAAGGTCACGGTTCTGTTGGCGGAGTCGTTTTGGATTTCAAAAATTACAAATTGATGCTAGAGCTATCAATCCTTCCAAAATAACACCTTAGAAGCAAAATTCACCCACCTGGGTAGTAGAAAAATTCACCTATCCGCTACGAGAAATGCTGATGAAGTCGGATATTTCGCAAATTAAATTTCTTACCTCTCCAATTTTGACCGCCCCTTATGAGTTGTATGACTCCTTTGTACCAACTATCCCCACTCGCATGGTGTAAGATCCGAGACTCATTGATGATTACGTGTCTGGTATTTTGGATGCCGCTGCTGACCTATTCCAGCGCTTTTGATGAGATCCAAAAAGATACTGATGACAGTGTAAAGCTTCAGGTAAACAACCTTGCGGAGTTAGCCAGGAGCCATCGTGGCAAACATTACGACTCGGCTTTTATGTATGCCAGGCAGGGATTGCGACTAGCCGTGGAAGCAGAAAACGATTCGTTGGTGATGAACATGAAAAACCTGATTGGTATTTTCCATTTTTTCCAATCGTCATATGATTCTGCTGTCAGGTATTACCATGATGCCTACCAGGTAGCACTACAAATAAGTGATAGTACCCAACTTGGTGCGGTATTAAGCAATACCGGAATGGTGATGAACTATCAGGCTAAATACGATACGGCCTTGAACTTACTTTTTCGGTCATTGACGATCCGGGAGCAAATCAATGACCCCAAGACAAGCTCATCGCTCAACAACATAGGTCTGGTGTATCAACGAATAGGCAACCTGAACAAGTCTTTACACTACTTAAAGCGTGCAGCTGTGCTCAAAGAAAAAAAACCAACCGTTTCGCTCTCCAACACCTACAACAATATCGGCATTGCCTATAAGGAACTGAAACAATATGATAGTGGAATCTACTTTTACAGAAAAGCCTTGGATGTTGCGTTGCAATTTGACGATTGGGGGAAATCGGCTAATGCCTATAATAACCTGGCGGTGTTATATGAGATCTTGGAAAAACTGGACACTGCCAGGGTATATTATTTGAAATCAATAGACCTTAAGCAAAAGGTAGGTAACCGTACAGGTCTGTTCAACAGCTACATCAACTACGCTTATCTGTTGAGAAAAGAAGGTAAATATCAACAGGCCTTGGCTTCACTAGCAAAAGCAGATAAAATCCAGGAAGAAATTGGCAAGACTATGCACACTTTCAGTAGCTTGAAGGCCAAGGCTGAAGTACTTAAAGCTCTAGGACGAGATCGTGAGGCATTGGATGTTTTTGCCAAAGCATGGGAAACGCGCTACGAAGAGATCAATGAAGAGAAAGGCCAGAAAACTGCCGAATTGGAGGTGGCCTATGAAACCCAGAAAAAGGAGGCAGAAATACAAAGACTTTCTCTCGAAACAGATCTGCAGAAAGCGACCATTAGAAACTCGTATCTCACTATAATATCACTGGCTGTAGTCATGGGACTGGTTTCGGCTCTATTGATTGTCTTTTTTAGATCCAGATTGAGACAACAGCGATTGGAAAAGAAAGCACAGGAGCTGCAAATTGAAGCCTTGGAGAAGCGATTCATAGAATTACATTCCACTCCGGCACAACTAGAGCTGGATTTCCAAGACCTCAATGAGAAGCTAAATACGCCGCTGACCGACCGTGAATTTGAGGCACTTAAACTCAGTCTAAATGGCCACACCAACCCCGAAATTGCAGAGAAATTGTTCGTTTCGGTGAGTACCGTCAAATTCCATTTGCGTAACACTTACTCCAAACTTGGTGTGGGCAATCGCAAAGAGGCTTTTCAGTACCTGGTCAAAACTAATTGATAATCAGAATCTTATAAAAATCACCCTTGAGGGTGATGCCAAAACTAACCCATAGGGTCAGGTAGGTTGGGGAGGTTGTTTTGCACCTTCACTGCCCTAAAACCGATAAAATTTTAACGCCCTATGAAAACTTTTACCTGGCCAAGACTACTAGCGATACTAGCCGTTAGTCTCATGAGTTTTGCGATGCAAGCTCAAGACCCTTTTGTTACTACCTGGAAAACCGATAACACAGGAACCTCCCAGGATGATCAGATCACAATCCCCACCACGGGGACCGGATATAACTACACAGTAAGCTGGGGGGATGGTAATGACGACACTGGCGTGACAGGAGATATCACGCATACTTACGATTCAGCTGGAACCTATACAGTCTCTATCACCGGAGATTTTCCGCGTATCCATTTTAACAATAATGGTGACAAAGAGAAACTTCTAACCATCGAAGCTTGGGGAGATATTGCCTGGACTAGCATGCAGTCTGCTTTCTATGGCTGTGGAAACATGACTTATCATGCTACGGATGCACCCGACTTGTCCGGTGTGACTACTTTATTATTTGTATTTGCAAATTGCTCCAATTTCAATGGCGATGTAAGCAACTGGGATGTAAGTAACATCACCAACATGCAGGGAGCCTTTGCCAATGCAAGGGTTTTCAATCAAGACATTGGCAACTGGGATGTGAGCCAGGTGACCAACACAGCCTCTTTATTCAGTGGTGCTAATAGATTCAATCAGGACATCAGCAGCTGGGACGTAGACAGTGTCACTATTATGCAAAGTATGTTTTCACAAGCCACTGATTTCAATCAGCCTCTGGCTGGTTGGGACGTCGGTCAAGTCACCAATATGAAAAACATGTTTTTTGGCGCTGAAAACTTCAATCAAAGCATTGGTAACTGGAATGTGGCCATGGTCGAGGACATGACCAATATGCTGCGTGGAGCAGAAAGTTTTAACCAACCTATCGGCACTTGGGACGTAAGTGCGGTAACCAATATGAGCGGGTTGTTTTACGAGGCAGATGCTTTTGATCAGGACATTAGCACTTGGGATGTAGACAGTGTCACCGATATGAGTGCCATGTTTTTTAGGGCCAAGGCTTTTAATCAAAACCTCAATACCTGGAATGTAAGCGTCGTGGAAAATATGTCCAACATGCTTCGAGAAGCATCCGCTTTCAATACCAACATTGGTGACTGGGATGTGAGTAGTGTCACCGATATGAGCAATATGTTAGCTGCTACTACAGCTTTCAATCAGGATATCAGCGGTTGGGATGTGAGTAGTGTCACGGATTTTATGGCAATATTTAGCCAGGCACTTGTCTTCGACCAGGATTTATCCGATTGGGATGTGAGCAGTGCTACCAATATGACCTTCATGTTCGACAATAGCGGACTTTCCAAAGTCAATTACGACAAATTGTTAAACGGCTGGTCTCAGTTGACACTTCAAGATGATGTGCCTTTTGGTGCTTCTGGAGTAGAGTATTGTAACGGAGCTACCGCACGTCAATCAATCATCGACAACTTCAATTGGACGATTACAGATGCTGGGGAGGTTTGCGATGCTTTTATCACGACTTGGAAAACGGACAATGAAGGTACTTCCAATGACAACCAAATCACCATTCCTGCTGAAGGAACTGGTTACGATTATGCTATAAACTGGGGTGATGGCAGCAGCGACGCAAATGTAACTGGAGACATCACGCATACTTATGATTCGGCCGGGACGTATACAGTTTCCATTACCGGTGATTTTCCGCGTATCTATTTTAACAATAATGGTGACAAAGAGAAGCTGCTAACCGTCGAAGCCTGGGGAGATATTGCCTGGACTAGTATGGGCGGTTCCTTTTACGGGTGTAGCAATATGAATATTACCGCCACAGACGCTCCCGATTTGTCTGGAGTAACTTCTTTGTTAAATATGTTCAACGGAGCTTCGATGCTAAATACGGACATTGATCATTGGGACGTAAGCACCATTACCGATATGTCAAGTCTTTTCAATGGAGCGTCCTCCTTTAACCAGGATCTGAATAGTTGGGATGTAAGTAACGTTACTACCTTGAGTGGTGCTTTTGCCAATGCCACTTCCTTTAATGGAAACATTACAAGCTGGAACGTAAGTAACGTATCAAGTATACTAAGCATGTTTTTTAATGCCGTAAGCTTCAATCAGCCTATTGGAAGTTGGGACGTTAGCAACGTCACAAATATGACCTCAGTCTTTAGACAAGCCTCTGTTTTCGATCAGGATATTAGTTCATGGGATGTAAGCAGCGCCACGACCTTCCGATTAATGTTCGAAGAAGCTGAATCCTTCAATCAAGATATTTCAGGGTGGAACACCGGTACAGTCACCGACATGAGTTTGATGTTTAGAGGTGCAATTGCATTTAATCAGCCAATTGGCACATGGAATGTCAGTGCGGTCACTACCATGGAGCAGATGTTTACTAGTGCCGACGCCTTCAACCAAAACCTTAATGGTTGGGATGTGTCAAGCGTAACAAACATGAGACTAATGTTCAGGTTTGCTGATCTATTTAATGGAGATATCTCTAGCTGGGATGTATCAAATGTAACAGATATGTCTTTCATGTTCAATGGAGCACCTTTATTCAATCAAGACATTAGCGGATGGAATGTTTCCGGTACAACAAGTATGAATAGTATGTTTTACGATGCATTTGCATTTGATCAACCTATTGGTTCATGGAATGTGAGCGCAGTAACAAATATGTTTAACATGCTTCGTGACGCCTCATCCTTTAATCAGGACATAAGTGGATGGGACGTTTCCAGTGTAACAGATATGACCAACCTGCTGAATACCAATGGTCTTTCAAAAGCTAACTACGACAGGCTATTGGAAGGATGGTCACAATTGACACTTCAAAATGATGTGCCTTTTGGAGCAGCAGGTCACGAGTACTGCTACGGAGCCACCGCACGACAGTCTATCATCGACAACTTCAATTGGGCCATTACCGATGCTGGGGAGGTTTGCGATGCTTTTATCACGACTTGGAAAACGGACAATGAAG
>JAHCMJ010000059.1 GCA_019192485.1 Cyclobacteriaceae bacterium HetDA_MAG_MS6
ATGATCAAAATCAGTGATCAAACCCATAAGAGTTAGATTGAGAAAGTTTTTCTATTCCCCCATTGGATAGTAGTTTTGGGGAGTCGTAAAAAACGAGTAAATCCACTTTAAAACATTAATAATATGAAAGTTACCGTCGTCGGTGCCGGTGCCGTAGGTGCGACCTGCGCAGAAAATATTGCCAGAAAACAGTTAGTTGAGGAGGTAGTACTGCTAGATATCAAAGAGGGCCTTGCTGAAGGCAAAGCCATGGATATGATGCAGACTGCCACTTTAAATAGTTTTGATACTAAGATCATCGGGTCCACCAACGATTATAGCGCAACGGCTGATTCTTCAGTTGTGGTGATCACTTCGGGCATCCCTAGAAAACCTGGTATGACCCGGGAGGAGCTAATTGGTACTAATGCCGGCATTGTCAAGTCGGTAACAGACAATATTCTCAAGTACTCTCCCAATACTATACTAATTGTGATTAGCAACCCGATGGATACTATGACCTACCTGTCTGCCAAGGCCAGTGGTCTTCCTAAGGAAAAGGTCATAGGTATGGGGGGTATACTTGACAGCAGCAGGTTTAAATTCAGATTGAGTGAGGCCATTGGTTGCTCTCCTAACGATCTGCAAGGTGTTGTGATCGGTGGACATGGTGATACTACTATGATCCCATTGGCCAGACATGCGACTTATAACAGCTCTCCTGTATCCAACTTTTTATCACCAGAAAGGCTGGATCAAGTAGTGTCTGATACAATGGTAGGAGGGGCCACGCTTACCAAGCTTATTGGCACCTCTGCCTGGTATGCACCAGGAGCGGCAGGAGCATATCTGGTCGAGAGTATAGTACGCGATCAGAAGAAATTGTTCCCTTGCTGTGTCTACCTCGATGGTGAATACGGCCAAAAAGACATATGCATCGGAGTGCCTGTCGTAGTGGGTAAAAATGGATGGGAGAAAGTAGTCGATTTCAAGCTCAATGATGATGAGCAAGGCAAGTTCAATGCAAGTGCGGATGCAGTTCGTAAGATGAATAGCGTACTGAGCGAAATGAAACTCGTTTAAGATTTTAATCATTTTCACTTTGTGGTTGTGTTATTATCCTTTTCTTTAAGGGAAGCAAGGGATAGAGGCACAACCACTTTTTGTTTTTAGCTCTTAAGTCTTTTTAGTTTTAGAATAGCCGTAAAATATGCTCGATCGCCACAAGGAAATCATTGAACAGAGTGATCTGATTAGCCGCGACCTAAGTTGGCTTACCTTCAATTATAGGGTGTTGGACCAAGCGATCAAGCAAGACCGGAATCTGTTTGATCAACTAAAGTTTTTGGCTATTACGGCTTCCAATGCTGATGAATTCTTCATGATCCGTGTGGGGAGTTTGTATAACTACCTAGATTACGGCAAGGATAGAATTGACTATTCAGGATTGAGGGCGGAGCAGTTCAAACAGACCCTGCTCAGCGAGGTAAAACAGTTTACCGGCGACCGTGAGACATATTTCGTGACGCAATTAGTTCCCAAATTCAAAGACTTTGGATTCCACATTAGTTCTTATGAGGCATTAAGCAAGAAATACAAGGACATCGTCAAAAAGTACTTTGAGAAAACTGTGTTTCCCATGTTGACACCGATGGTGTACGACTCTTACCATAGTTTTCCGATTTTGGTCAACAATGTGCTGACTTTTGGAGTGGTGACCAGAGAAAGTGACAAACGCGAAAAAAAGCGCATGTCCTTCATTCAAATCCCGCAAAACCTTCCTCGCTTTCTTGAGATAACCGAAGATGACAATTTGATTTTCGTGCCCATAGAGGAGGTTGTACGAGCCTATATTCACGAGCTCTTCAAGAATGTGACATTGATCTCTTGCACACTATTTCGAGTGACCAGAAACGGCGATTTCACGCTAGAAGAGTCTGAAGATATCGAGGCAAATGTGCTTGAGGAGATGAAAAAGAAACTCAAGACCAGGAAAACTGGCCGCGTCGTTAGACTAGAGGTGGATGAGAAGTATGATAAATGGCTTTTGAAGCGCCTCATGTCCCGCTATACTATTGAGGATGAAAATATTATCAAGGTAAGTTGGCCTGGACTGATTGATTATACGGGACTTTGGCAGATTGTCAATCATAAGGAGTTTCAAAGTCATCGTCCGACATCAACCGATCCTGTGCCTCCATTAAGCATGTTGGATTATACTGAAAAGGACATGTTTAAGATATTGAAGGATCGGGACGTGCTTCTTCATCAGCCATACAACAGCATGGACCCTTTGCTGAGTCTGATTGAACAAGCAGCGGAGGATCCAAATGTCTTGTCTATTAAGCTGACGATCTATAGGCTTGCTAAGAATTCACGAGTAACGGCAGCGCTTTTGGATGCAGCAGAAAATGGTAAACATGTCTCTGTGTTATTCGAAGTGAAAGCACGCTTCGACGAAGAAAATAATATGAAAGAGGCGCAGCGCTTGCAGCAAGCGGGATGTTTTGTGATCTATGGTGTCGGCTCGTTAAAGACACATACAAAACTGCTATTGATCGTTAGAAAAGAGGGGGAAAAGATTAGGCGGTATGTACATATGTCCAGTGGCAACTACAACGAATCGACGGCGCGTCTATACACCGACATTGGATTTCTGACCTCAGATGATCAATATGCCAATGATGTACAGGAGTTTTTCAATGTTATTACAGGTCATTCTATCCCAGATGAGTATGATACTTTGATCACCGCTCCGCGTGAGATGCGTAGCAAGTTAATTGCTTTGATTGATCAGGAGAAAGCTTTCGCATTGGACAAGAAACCGTCAGGGATCGTCATTAAGTTGAACTCACTGCAGGACAAGGATGTCATCTACGCACTTTATGAAGCCTCAAAAGCTGGAGTACCTATTAGGCTGATTGTGAGAGGTATTTGCTGTCTCCGTCCTGCAAGAAAGGGGCTTAGCGAGAACATTGAGGTCCGGTCAATAGTGGGGGATTACCTGGAGCATTCACGCATATTTTACTTCCACAATGCGGGTGACCCGATTGTTTACTCTGGAAGTGCAGATATTATGGTGAGGAGTTTTGAGAGGAGATTGGAATCTCTATTCTTGATCCGGGATCATTTCCTAAAACAACAAGCTATCAATATTCTGGCCTACAATTGGAAGGACAATGTGAATGCCTACCTGATGAATGAAGATGGTACGTATTCAGAATACCATGATATCAATGGAAAGGAATTCAATATCCATCGGGAGTTTTATCATGTGGATAAGGAAACTATCTTGGCGGCCCAGTTATTTTGATAATGTATGGAAATAGGGGCAAAGTATTGGATTGATCACCTTAACCTTCAGCAACATCCAGAAGGTGGCTATTATGCCGAAACATATAGATCGAAGGAATCTGTTCGGGTGAAAGATGGACGTACCAGAAACCTGGCAACAAGTATCTACTTCTTATTGGACAAGCAGGACAAATCTCATTTTCATGTATTGGAGTCTGACGAGTTATGGTATTTTCATACAGGTGTGGGTGTAAGAATACATATGCTGTCTGAAGGATCGTATCGACAAGAATTGCTCGGCAATAATCTTGCAAAAGGTGAACAACTTCAGCTTCTCATTCCCAAGCATACCATTTTCGCAGCGGAATTGATTGATAAGACCACTTACTGCCTGATGGGTTGCGTAGTTGCACCGGGGTTTGACTTTGCGGATTTTGAGCTCGTACGTAGGGAGGAGTTGATCAAAAAGTATCCTGATCAAGCAGAGTTGATAGATGATTTTACTTGATTCTACAATTTTGTATGCGGCAAAAGCCAGGAATCGAAATCATCTTTTTCGCTTTGTGTTTTTAAGGTAGCCATAATTGCACCGGGGAAGAACCACTTTATCTATATATTCACTAAACTTTAACTTACTGAAATTGTTCTACGGCTGAATTACGCTCTATTAAATCGAACTCCAGCTAAACTAAATTCCCAATCAAAAACAGATGAAAACCATCCTAACCATTTCCCACAACTTCATCCCTTTTTTCATACTTCTGAATGTTTTAATTTTTAGTTGCACATCTGAAAAAAGTCGAACTATAGATTCCCGATCACAATTAGTTTTGGGAAGTAAGGCAAATGATTTGGAACGGCTGGCCGCAGAAGAATTAAATCATTACTTGAAAAGCTTTGCTGGCTTGAAATTGCCAATTATTGATGAGGCTCAATTTCTTAATGAGGATGTTAGTCTGGTATACATAGGTACCCCTCAAAACCATGAAGAAATCAGAAAGCTGATAAACGCTGGCGTAATAACTGTAAAAGAAACAGAGCTTGGAGACTATGGGTATCGCATAAAAACTCTTCAGCATCAGGACAAGGATCTCACAATTATCACGGCTCATACTTCGAAAGGAGTGCTAAACGGTGTATATGCTTTTTTAGAAGAAGTAATTGGGTCCTACACGGGACTAAAAAGTGTTGATATTTCTTACTCATTAGACGTCTCCACTGAAATGATAAAGGTCCCTGAACTTGATCTAGTCAAAAAACCGTATGCAGAACTCATAGGGTTTGAGTGGGAAGGAATGGCGCTCGACAATACTACGTTGATTGACTCAGCCAAAAGAGCTCGAGCATTTAGTTATTGGGGGGATCTCATCACGTGGGGGCGTAGACACAAGATGAACACCATCACCAACTGGCCATACCTCAAGGGCAAAAGCTCTATGAATAATTTCCCTGACATAGTACTTCTGGATCAGTATAAAAATATCTCACCTTATACGGATGAGGAGATCAAGAAGGGGATAGTAAAGCGCAAGGAATTTCTGCGCTACGCCAGTGAAAATGGGATGGAGCCTTATTTGATGATATATGTTCCTGGTTGGGTAAATAAGGCCATCCAGAAAAGCTACCCCCAATTTGTAGGAGAACTGGAAGGAGGGGAATGGATCAGACGTCAGGGTGCCCGGCCTTTTGCTTGGAGTAATCCTGATGTTCACCAATTCATGGCCGACCTATGCAGGGAAGTGGTAAAGACATATCCCGAAATTACAGGACTCCACTTACGAGTCTGGGGCGCAGAATCGTTGCCTGACGCCCAAAGCGTAGAAAACAAGACAGCTTTGATCCGAGTGATCATCAAGAAAATGGTGGAGGCCGCATCTGAGATCAATCCCGATTTAAACATTATTCTATCAGGATATAGGAATTTTGAAGATCATGACTTCAGCTATGTCGAATCATTGCCGGCTAATATCATCATTCAAAGAAAATGGCACACCGACTGGGATGTAATACCTGATGCCAAAGTACCTGATAGCTGGCAAACCAAAGAGGCATTTGCCAGGAGAATGATCAGTGTAAGTATACCACAAGAAGAGGCTATTCCATTTTGGTTCCCATCAGCAAGACTGTTTCAAAAAGGTCTGGAAGGTTATATTAGCCGTGAAACCAGTCCCTTCTATGGATTTCCAATTAATCCCCGCAACTGGGTGGTGGGTAAAACCGAAAATGACCTCAATTTCATTGCGATAAGTAAGCTAAGTTGGGATCCCTTCGAGTTCAACTACGAAACCTATTATAAAGACTTCTATACAAACCTCTATGGCAGGCAATATGCAGATGATATGTTCGACTATACCCTCGTGAGTATGGACATTGCAGAAGACTTTTTGGCTGATTTTGCCGGTATTATAGAAGGGATGGGTATAGGGAATTGGGAAAGAATGCACAACTTCATGGGAGTCGGCTTAAAGCTATTTCTCGACGAGCGAAAAGATGAAAAGAAAAACCAGTATACCATTTCCAAGCTGGATTCTTTAATGTCTAGACAGCGTAGCGCAAACCAGATCCTTGAGGATTTGAAGCCTCATTTGATGGAAAACGAGTATTTCTCCAATACCTATTTTCTTTCTAAGGCCTTACTGTCCGTTTTTGAGTCAAGAAAAACCATGGTAGAAATTGCCATGAGCGATACCTCGCAGTTGTCGGAAATAAAAGGCCTGAGAGATCAGTTAAAACAGCAGAATGATGAACTGATAAAGAGCATTATGAGTCTCACAGATCTTTCATGCGAAGAAAGAGGGCAAACTGTCGATGAGAAAAAGTTGTCATTGAGAGCAAGTTTTGAAAGAGAGCTCAGGTCAGTAGAGGAATATCTAGATGGTCTTCAGAATTGAATACTGTCTTCATGTTGATTCGCCTAAGGGATCTTCTATCTGTTTTTCAGAAGTTCAATTTCCTTCTTAAGGTCTTCAATTTCCATGTTTTTAGATTCCAATTGCTCAAGTCGCTCCAGTAGTTCTATTTGATAAAGCGTTAACTCTTCGATCTTCTTCAAGAGTCGCATGTTCATGTCTCCTAGGTCGATTCCGTTCTCGCCAATCTCGGAAGCAGAAGGAATCTCCGGAAGATGTTTGTTTTTAGTGATGTACTTTTTAGTCTCTTTCAAGGTTCGTAGTTCATAGTCGGACTCAAAAACATAATCTGGAACCGTTATATTAGCTAATACTTTAACTTCAGTTGCTCTAATCTGCCCATTCACCGAAAGGCGTGATTTAGGATCAATTGTTACAAAAAGAGTATCAACAAGGAAGGGAGTATCTTCACCATGGATTTTAGGATCAACCCACTTTATAAAGGTGGCGGCGGAAGTTTCTTAAAAAGCTCCGATAAGTTTTAAAATGCCTAGTAGGCTACCTAACATGCCAACCCAAAAAATAAACATCCATTTAATTATGTCAGCTTTGACATTCGCTAAATCTTCTTTTGTGGCCAAAGAATCCTTTGCTTTGCTGAAATCGCTATCCACTTTTGATTCAATAGTTTGAAATAAAAGCTTAGATTCTTTATCGCCTAACTTCGCTTTGATAGCGTCGTACAGTTCTAGTTCTACTGTGGTCATAATGTAAATTTAACGTAAAACATAATTTTAGTGTTACCTAGGACAGTGAAGTGATTGGAAATAACAAGGAGTTTGAGGGAAACGCCGTAGGTCAGCGCCTAGCGAAAACAACGAAAAATATTTTGGCCTATTACGACTGTTGAAGAAGATGAAATAATGATTGAGAGAAGTATTTTTTTCATTGTTTAGGAATTTTGATCTGGAGGAATCGAATGTAATCTCTAACTGACATGATTATTCGACTCATGTACTAATGTAGTGTAATTGCTGAATACTTGTAAGTAACGTTTAATGATTGAAGCGGATAGACCTGCCGATCAAGAGGGCGAATTGGATTTCAAATCTTAGTTTACACTCGAATGACACCAAAACGCCATCAAAGCTTCGACCTGGGCCCCAGCTCAATAGCTTCCATGTTAGATGCTTTGCCATCATTCACCTCGAAGCGCAGGAGTGTTCTGATTTTGTGAAAACCATGTTTGCCAGCAGCGCCGGGATTGAGATATAGGAGGTCGTTTTGCTGGTCTTGCATGACACGTAAGATATGTGAGTGACCACATATGAGTGCCTGAGGTCGGTACTGACTGATCAATTCTTTGACCTGTGCTGGATATTTTGGTGGTTTTGCAGCAATGTGGATCATAAGGGCTTTCCACTTTTCTATCTCTATCAACAAGTACTCCTGGGTGACTTGCCGGATGTCCAATCCATCGATATTTCCAAAAACCGCTCTAACAGGTTTAAAACCCCTTAATACCTGCAAAACTTCTGAAGTACCAATATCTCCGGCATGCCATATCTCGTCGCAGGAAGCGAAGTATTTTAGTACTGCCGGGTCTAAGAAACCATGGGTATCGGAAATCAATCCTATTTTCATAATACGTTGTGAAGGTAGTTGCTAACACGGAACAACTCGGCATGCTGACAAAATTCTTGATGAAAGAATCGTGTGGTAATGCACTAAATGCTTTTTTACAACTTTCCTTTATCGAGACTTCTTTCCTTTCATACAACGAAAATCCCATTTCACTCCTGAGGTATTTAGGATTGGCTAGTTTTTGCTGATTTTAGTATTCGAGTTCTTGAGAAAGAGCTCACTCCACAATCAGCCATGAACTGTCCTGCGTGAGCAGATTCAGATTGTATAACGAACCGTCAAAAAACAGTGGAGTCAACAAAAAATGCCAAGATCAATTCTCCGTCAACAAGAGATGAACTCAGGAAAGGAATAGCCCGGTTTGAAGGCAAGAATCCACTTGTCAGCATAGTCGTCAAATCGGGAGATGAGGAAGTCAACTTTATCTCTACCTTATGCGCTTTATCCTCGTGTAGTATACCCTGCGACAGTGAGTTGATTATCCTCAATAATTCAGAAAAATCTTTTCCTGATGAGTGGGCCGACATTTTAGGCATCAAAGTGGTAAAAAGTGTCTCTTTTCATATTCAGTCTGTTTTGTCTTCAGCTCGGGGCGTTTATGTCATTATGGCAAATGCCGGGAAGAGATATCCTGAGAACTGGATCAGTTCCATGATCAAGCCATTAAATAAATCAGGTTTTGTGACGATCGTGTCCGGAGCTGTCAAAACCGGAGGTCAGACCATCAAGCAACAGATGGTGCAAAAGGTCCGGGAATGGAAGAACGAATTCTTACAGAAAAAGCAATTCAATATTCGAAGGTCAAACGTTGCCTTCAGGACAGAGGATGCTCAGCAAGCTATCGGATACAATATGGAGTCTACGAGTACAGTCAATGATCAACAAGTCTTCGACAGGCTAATTAAGCGTGGACTGGTGTGTTATCTGAGGTCCGAATCTATTACCGCCCAACCTACCTCACGACTGGTAGGTGAGCTGGTGCTCTCTCATGTGGAGCCTCAAGAGAAAAAGCAGCGACAAGCTTAAGCACTTACAAATTATCACCCAGTTTGCGTATTTGAATATTTCCGGAGGATACTTCTGTTTAGTCCAAAGCGCGCATCAGTTTTAACAGTTTTTAACAGTTTTTAAACCTTGAAATTCTAGGTGAAGGCCGCTAATATTGCCCCGACTTAAAATAAGTTCCTTCAATTTCAATAACTAAACCTAGAAACTGAGCCTATGTCAATAGTTGTAGAAGGTCTTACCAAAAAATATGGTGAGCAAAAGGCTGTCAATGACATTTCGTTTGAGGTAAAAACTGGTGAAGTAGTGGGTTTTTTAGGGCCAAATGGCGCTGGAAAAAGTACCACCATGAAAATGATCACCTGCTTTATGGCTCCTACAATTGGAGATATTCGCCTGGATGATCTGTCAATTCACAAAGATCAGGAATCTATCAAGAAAAAGATCGGATACCTGCCAGAGAACAATCCACTATACACGGATATGGCGATTATCGACTATTTGCGATTTTCGGCCGAGATACAGGGTGTAAATAAAAATGACATACCCGGTCGTATCGAAGATATGGTCGATCGGTGCGGACTTGATCGCGAAAAGCATAAAAACATTAATGAGCTTTCTAAAGGATATAGACAGCGAGTAGGTCTGGCACAAGCAATGATCCATGATCCTGAAGTGCTCATATTGGATGAGCCCACTACCGGTCTTGATCCCAACCAGATTGTAGAGATCCGAAAGTTGATCAAGGATTTAGGTAAGCAAAAGACGGTGATTCTGAGCTCGCACATTCTTTCAGAAGTGGAAGCTACATGTGACAGGATTCTGATCATCAATAGAGGGAGAATCGTAGCTGATGGTTCTTCTGACACCCTAAGACAGCAAGCCCAAGGGCAAGAGTTGCTGACAGTCAGTATTGAAACCTCTCGAAAAGCTGACGTGGAGAAAGCACTACTAGGCCTTGCTGAAGTAGAAAAAGTGACCTCCATTGAGGACAAAGACGGGTGGTTCAATGTACAGAGTAAACCTGACAACAGCTCTCGTAAAGCCATTTTTGACCTATGCGTCTCCAAAAAATGGTATTTGATGGAAATGACTGGAATTGAAACCAGACTAGAAGATGTATTTAGAGACCTTACGAACTAATCATCATGAATAAGATTTGGATAATAACAAAGCGAGAGTTGGTTTCGTTTTTCGACTCTCTGATCGCCTATGTGATGATCATTCTCTTTTTGGGTTTGAGCGGTATATTCACATGGCTGGTGACTACTAATATTTTTGTGTCTAACCAGGCAAGTCTAGGCACCTTCTTCGGTGTAGCCTTTTGGTCGCTATTCTTTTTCATTCCTGCCATTACGATGAGGATGTTAGCAGAGGAAAATAGAGCAGGTACCATTGAGCTATTGATCACCAAAGCCGTTACTGACAACCAGATTGTCATAGGTAAGTTCCTAGCATGCTTGATCTTGGTAGCCATTGCCCTCGTTTGTACTTTACCCTACTACATCACCATAAGCCAACTAGGCAATATTGATGATGGTGGTGTTGTTGGTGGCTATTTAGGACTGCTTATGTTGTCGGCCGCTTATATTAGTATAGGGCTTTTTGCAAGTAGTCTTACCCAAAATCAGATTGTATCGATTTTGTTAGCACTGCTGATCAGTGTTTTCTTTCATTTTCTGTTTGATGTGATTGGAGGCTCTCTGACAGGGTTTATGGGTAACTTGTTTACTTACTTAAGCATCAGATCTCATTTTGACTCTATGAGCAGAGGTGTTATAGACAGCAGAGATCTGATATACTTCCTGTCTATCATCACATTGGGTATTTTATTGGCTCAAGCTATGCTTTCGAAAAGAAACTGGCAATCTTAACACGCAATATCAAAGATGAAAAAGACAAATATTGTATTTCAACTACTTATCGTTGCAGCTATCATTTTGGTATTCAACCTGATTTCTGATCAGCTCTACTTTAGGATTGACTTTACCGAAGACAAACGATATACATTAAGTGATGCCACCAAAGATGTGCTAGAGAATCTGGAGGAGGTGATCACTGTTAAGGCGTATTTCACAGAGGAACTGCCGGCACAATTGGCTTATGTACGAAATGACCTCAGAGACCAGTTGGTGGAGTATGAGGATCGTTCGGGTGGTAATCTGGTTTTTGAATTCATCAATCCGAACGCAACCGATGAGTTGAAAAATGAAGCCATGCAAAACGGTGTAGTACCCGTGTCGATCAACGTAGTGGAGAATGACCAACGTCAGCAGTTGCAGGCGTTTATGGGGCTAGTTTTCAAGTCAGGTGAGAAAACGGAGGTAATACCTTTGATCCAGCCGGGAGCAGCGATGGAGTACGATCTCACCACCGCTGTCAAGAAAATTTCGATCAATGATAAACCCAAAGTAGGCTTTCTGCAAGGTCATGGTGAGCCATCTTTATCAGCCATGCCGCAGCTTCTTGAGCAACTGAGCGTTTTGTATGATGTGGAGCCGGTAAGTCTTCCCGATACTGCTACGATTCCTTCTTATTACCGAAGCATTGTATGGGTCAGTCCTACTGACACCATAGACACTCGTAATTTTGCAAAGGTCGATCGCTACCTGGATGGTGGCGGTAACTTATTCTTGGCTTACTCCAATGTACAAGGGGATTTACAGACTTCTTCACTGACTACTGCCCCCGATATTGGGATGGCTAGCTGGGTGGCTCAGAAAGGCCTGCAAATGGGGAGAAACTTTGTGATCGATGCTAATTGCGCCTCTATCACTGTTCAACAGCGCTCAGGCTTTTTTACCATCAATAGCCAGGTAGAGTTCCCCTATTTTCCACGTATTTCAAATTTTGGTGATCACCCCGTTGCACAAGGCTTGGAGGGTATGCTATTGCCATTTGTAAATAACCTGGCTATTCTTGGACAAGACTCCTCATTGTCTATCAAGCCTATTGTGTTGTCTTCAGAGGTTTCGGGTATCGCACCTGCGCCGGTTTATGTTGATATTCAGAAGAAGTGGTCGCAAAGAGATTTTACACAACCCGAGCAAATCCTATCAGCTTCTATCGAAGGGATAGGAGCCGGTGATGGTAATATGGTCTTGATTGCCAACTCAACATTTATGATCAATGGCGAAGGGCAGCAACAGCAGCAACTCAGCCCCGACAATGTCAACTTTGCGTCCAATGCGGTAGACTGGCTTTCGGATGACACTGGTCTCATTGATTTAAGAACAAAAGGCATTACCTCCAGGCCGCTGGATCAGGTGGAGGATAGCACCAAAGGCTTGCTTAAATATGGAAATGTGTTTGCACCGATCTTCTTGATTCTTGTATATGCATTTATCAGGAGACAGGCCAGTATGAGAAAAAGACAACGTTGGTCACAAGGAAATTACAACTGATCTAAACTACTGAACCATGTTTAAGAAGATATCAACAATTAAGTTATTGATAGTCCTGGCCGCATTGGTTGGAGTATTCTTGATAGTAAAGTTTACCTCTAACCAGGGCCGCAGTAAGTCTTATCGGACAGAATTGGTCAATATTGATCCTGGTAAGGTGACTAGCGTGGAGATTTCAGGACCGGACGGAACCACCACACTGACCAAAAAAGAAGAGGAAAAATGGGTGGTTTCCTCAGGAGGTCTTGAAAAACCCGCAGTGGAGACCCGGGTAAGCAGTATGCTGTCGACTTTGAATGATGTCAAACCTTCGCGATTAGCATCAAGGTCTGAAGACAAATGGAAAGATTATCAAGTGGACTCTGCGGGGACTAGGGTTCAGGCGTTCAGTGACGGCAAATCCATGGTCGATATTGTGCTAGGTAGATTTGGAGTAGAAGGCCAGCGTTCTTTTTATACGTATGTTCGGTTGTTTGAGGATAAAGATGTCTATGTAGCCAATAACTTCATGAAGATGAGTATTAGCACAAAAGCTGAAGATTTTCGTGATAACATCCTACTTCGTCTGAAGAAGGATTCACTGCAAAGTATTGCATTCAACTATCCCGATAGTGCATTAGTCATTGAGAAATCAGGAGATCAATGGATTACAGGTGGTAGAAATGTGGATTCTGCGGCTGTAGCTTCCTATATTTCCGGCTTGGGTTATGTCAGTACCAAAAACTTCACCAGTGACGCGGTATCAGGCACACCTGATTTAAGTGTAGTTTTTGATTTTACCGATCAACCTAAAGTCCAACTTTCTGCATATAAGAATGGAAATGACTGGATCATTCAATCTTCTGAAAACGATGCAGAGCTTTTCACTGATCAATCAATTTTCGATAAGGTATTTATAGCTGCTACAAGCTTGTAGTGCTTTAGCTTTTTGCCCTGAGATCAGGAACCCGATGTCGTTAAGATGTCGGGTTTCACTTTTTTACGTATGACCACATCAATTGTAGTTCATACGTCAATTTCTCAGGTCGTGAAACTCATGTTTGACAAAAACAGTTTAATAAATTGTAGTTTTAAGGATATGAGACGAGTAGGAGTTTTTTTTAGTGTTGCATTGGTGTTGGTACTATCTTCAGCGGTATTACCCGAGCGGGAAACAAAGGTAGATCTAGGAGGTGATGGAGTCGAATGGATCAGCTTCGAAGAGGCAATAGCAAGATCTAAGACAGAGCCGAGAAAAATATTAGTTGATATCTATACTGACTGGTGTGGGTGGTGTAAGAAGATGGACAAAGAATCTTACAGCAAGATTGAGATATCAAACTACCTCAATGAGAAGTTTTACGCTGTTAAATTCAATGCAGAGCAAAGAGAGGAAGTTGTATTTGATGGGCATACTTTTAAGTTTGTCGCCAGAGGCCGAAGAGGCTACCACGAATTAGCTGCTGCACTCACTAACAACAGCCTAAGTTATCCCACTACAGTTTTCATGGATGAGGAGCAAAGGATTATTCAACCTGTACCTGGATACTTAAATGCACCTACTTTGGATACTATATTGAAATACATCGGCGAGAGTGAGTATAAGAGTACTCCTTGGAATGAATTTCAGAAAAACTATAAGAGCAAACTTTAATACCGTAAGGTTGCAACCTTCAACTCAATAGTGAGTCTTTTTCAGAAACTCTTATTCATGAAAAGACTATTTCCATTCATAGCGCTGCTTGTAAGTACATTCGCTTATAGCCAGCGATCAGAAACCCGTTCTCTTCCGTCCTTTACAGAAGTTTCCGTTGCCGAGGCAATTCACCTGGTTATATCTGAAGGGAACAAGGAAGAGGCTGAGATTCAAGTATCAGGAACTGACTTGGATCATGTGATCACCGAAGTTTCGGGAGGCAAACTCAAAATTCATATGGAAGGTAAGAGAAACTTTAACAATGCGAAAGTTAACATTAAGCTGACCTACAAAAATTTGAATGGTATTTTCGTTTCTTCTGCTGCAGATTTAGAATCCACTGGTCCCATAAAGTCCGACAGGCTGCGAATAGAAGTTAGTAGTGCTGGTGATGCGGATTTGGATGTAGACGTAAGGGAACTTGACATACGTGTATCAAGCTCCGGGGACCTGGATCTTCGCGGTAGGGCTACTATTCAAAGCGTGCGAGTATCCAGCTCAGGTGATTATGATGCTTACGATCTCACCTCGGAATCTGCCGAGATTGAAGCCAGTAGTTCTGGAGATGCCAGGGTTACAGTATCGGAGCGGATAGACGCTCAAGCAAGTAGCTCCGGGACTGTTTATTACAAAGGTGATCCAGAGAAAGTATTTGCGAACTCCAGTAGTAGTGGTAGAGTGAGAAAATCATAAAGTATCTTACTGAAAAATGAAGAAAGCCGGCCTAATTTTGGGCTGGCTTTTTCTATTATGCGTTACTCATCGATAGTGCTCATAGGAGCAATAACAATTTACTCATGTACTGATAGCCTTGAGACCAGGCGAGATCGATTTTTCCTTCAAGGAAATCAGGCATTGGATCATCGTGAATTTGATAAGGCTATTAGCTTCTACGACAAATCCTTAGAGCTAGATACTGAATTTGCAGAAGCCTACAACAACCGTGGGGTAGCCAAGGTTGAAGATGGACGACACATCGAGGCAATTCAAGATTACAATCAGGCTCTCCTCAGACGGCCAGGGTACTGGGAGTGTCTGCATAACAGGGCAATGGCTTATGAAAAGACTCGAAAATTTGAGAAAAGCCTGGATGACCTAAATCGGTTAACGGAGCAATTTCCTGACTCCGCTATTTCTTATTTCTCAAAAGGGCTTGTGTATACCAGCATGAGAGCGTTTCAAATAGCCAGGCAAGAGTTTACTAAGGCTCTTAACAGATCCCCAAATGATGTGGAAACGCTGATTAATATTGGGACTACTTACTACTATCAAAATCATTACGATAGCGCCGAGTATTATTTGGGACGCGCACTTTTATTTGATCGTAATGCTGCGCAAGCTCGAAGCACATTGAGCCAAGTGCTCACCAGTGCAGGAAAAGCAAGTCAGGGCTTCCTGTCTATTACCCTTGCTTTAGCCAAGGATCCTGAAAACCCATATTTCCTCAACAACAGAGGCTTTGTTTACCTGGTGATGGATTCTTTGAATGCAGCACTGAAGGATATAAACAATAGTATATTGAAAGATCCATCTAACATGTGGGCTTATCGAAATAAAGGGTTGTATCACCTCAAAAAGAAGGAGTATGATGAGGCGGCACGTCTACTCACTAAAGCCGCCAAGTCAGATGTCATCTTTGATGAGATCTACTCTTATCTTGGAGAAGCGCTTTGGCATCAAGGCAATGAAGGTGACGCATGTAAGCAATGGCAAAAAGGCTCGACTCAGTATGAGAAGAACTCGTCCTTATTGCTCTCACGCCGATGTCTATAGGTCCTCGGACTCGGTAAATGCGAGCTTGTACAAAGAGATGATGTGAGCAGCGACTACCACGGGCACTACAAAGGTCGGGAGCCATACAAACGGAAAATGTAGTACGGCTTGGTTAGGGACCGCAAAAACAGCGGGATCATGGAAGTAAGGCATCGCTCTAATCGCGATTGCCACGACATTGATAACAAGGGCCAGTGCTAACACATTCCATATGACTGCGCCAAATTTGCTCTTACTTTTCATGCCCACCAAGAAAACCCCAGCGAAAGGCGCTGAAATGCCTGAAAGTATATCGTAGTTGGATCCTTCGAATGTCATTTCAACGGGAATCATTTTTTCTTGACTTAGCCACCAAAGAACTATCTCAACAGGTACCCTGATAATGTGTAGATAGGTCAATGTTGTCAAAGGCATTTTCATGAAAAAGGCCCTTACTTTTGGGAAGGCAAATAAGCCTATTAGCAATAGGAATGCAGGCAGTACAAAAATGAAAAGCCTTGGAGGGATAGAAGTCGTATCCTCCAAAAAGTCATAAAAAGTCAATATGGCTACTATAAATAGCCAGACGGCCATGAATGTAGCAACAACTGTTGGTGTGAAGTTCTTTCTTTCTGGAGCGGCGGATATCAAAGCGTAAAAAAAGAAGGCGAAGGTGGTGATAACAACCGCCAAAAACGTCAAATTGACGTAGAAGGGGACATTTTCCATTGGTATAAAGTCACGAGCTTTTCGCCAAGTTAAGTGAATACAAATAAATTAAATAGATATTTTTGGATTTTATGAAGAATGGAAGCCTGATCCAAAATTTGAGTAAAAGACTTTCACGACCTTTACCAGGTCAGACTGCCCATGATAAAATGAAGCCTATTCTACCGGGGGGGCAACCTGTTCGTTTCAAGAATACAAGTCAGCCTAAGCAGGGAGCTGTATTAATATTACTGTACCCGGTCCATTCCCAATATTACTTTCCGTTGATACAACGACCACTTTATGACGGCGTCCACAGTGGGCAAATGGCGCTTCCTGGAGGCAAACAAGAGGATGACGATCGGAGCCTGATCCATACAGCCATTAGAGAAACGGAAGAAGAGATCGGTGTCCGTAGTGAGGCTATCCAGATAGTGGGGAATTTGACTTCCTTTTACGTAGCAGCTAGCAATCATCAGGTGTTACCAGTTATAGGGTTTGTTGAGCAACGACCGCTGTTTATACCAGATCAGCATGAAGTGGATGAGGTGGTGGAGGTGAGCCTTGCAGATTTTATGGATAGCAGCAATGAAAAGGAGAAGGAGATCACCGTAAGTGGAGGTTACCAATTGACATCGCCCTATTTTGATGTCAACCAAAAAGTGGTATGGGGAGCCACGGCTATGATGCTAAGTGAATTTAAAATGATACTCAACCAAATTTTATGAATGAACCATTGACTACTAATGATGCAGTAATCTTCGGGTTACTCATGTTACTACTCGGATTTGTTTTTATCACCTCAGAGAGCAATCATCCAGCTTGGAAAAAGTTCTATTCTGTCGTTCCGGCACTATTAGTTTGTTATTTCCTGCCTTCTGTATTTTCTTCCGTAGGTATCATTGACCCTTCTCAATCCAAGTTGTATTTCGTAGCATCAAGATATCTTTTACCTGCGAGTCTGGTATTGCTTACAATCAGCGTAGACCTGAAGGAGATTATAAAACTCGGCCCAAAGGCTGTTATCATGTTTCTGACCGGGACGATAGGTATAGTTATAGGAGGGCCACTTACCATCCTGATATTTGCCAATTTAGCACCTGATGTCATAGTCGCGAGTCCTCCCGATGAAGTTTGGAGAGGGATGACCACCATCGCTGGCTCGTGGATAGGAGGGGGAGCCAATCAGGCAGCCATGAAGGAAGTTTTTAATGTGAGCGATGATCTTTTTTCGCGTATGGTGGCCGTGGATATAATTGTTGGCAACACCTGGATGGGAGTGCTGTTGGCGGGTGTAGGGATTTCAAAACTGCTGGACCGAAAACTGAAAGCAGATGCCAGTGCGATCGAAGAGTTGAAAGTGAAAATGGCCACTTTCCAGGAAAGCATCGCTAAGATCCCCACCTTAACAGATTTGATGAAGGTATTGGTAGTAGGTTTTGGTTGTACAGGTATTGCTCACTTGCTGAGCGACTGGATTGTGCCTTATCTCAGTACAAATTTTCCAGCCCTGGATAAGTACAGTTTGACGTCCGGCTTTTTCTGGATAGTAGTTATAGCAACTGCTTTTGGCGTAGGTTTATCTTTCACCAACTTCAGGAAGTTGGAGGGGGTTGGCGCTTCTCGGGTAGGCAGAGCATTTATCTATATCCTGGTAGCTACTATCGGGATGAATATGAATATTCTTTCAATTTTTGAAAACCCGGGTCTCTTTTTGGTAGGCGTAGTCTGGATATCTTTCCATGTTCTGCTTTTGTTTATTGTATCCAAGCTGATTCGAGCACCATATTTTTTCGTAGCAGTTGGCAGTACTGCTAATGTAGGTGGAGCAGCTTCTGCACCAGTAGTGGCTTCGGTGTTTCATTCTTCTTTAGCTCCGGTAGGAGTACTGATGGCAGTTCTAGGGTATGTCCTGGGTACATACGGAGCTTATCTATGCGGTATTGCCATGCAAATGGTCTCTCCATGATTAGAGAGGGCCATATTGATGTTCCCATCAGTTGTACCTATGCCTGTTTGAATGAGTTAACTCCTAAGACTAAACGTATATGGGTCGTATTTCATGGATACGGTCAACTAGTTAGATACGTACTGAGAAAATTTGAAATACTGGATCCGGAGAGAAATTACATTTTGGCACCTCAGGGGCTTTCCCGTTTTTATCTGGAGGGTTTCAACGGTAGAGTCGGAGCGTCATGGATGACGTCTGAAGATAGGTTGACGGATATTGAAAATCAGAAAAGATACTTACAGGCCTTGACATCAAGCTTATTAACGAATGAGGACAAATATGAGGTTATTGTCTTTGGATTTTCACAAGGGGTGGCTACAGCATGTCGATTTACTACGTATACTGACTTGAAATTCCATAAGCTAGTCTTGTGGGCCGGAACCTTTCCTCCCGAGATTGAACCGCAGCAGATTTCGCATTGGCATCCTGATTTGGAGATCAGTTACTTCACCGGCAACAAAGATCCGTTTCTAAAAGAAGGGATGATAGAGGACCAAACCAAAAGAATAAAAGAAGTGACTGGTCGAGAGCCGTCTATCAATGTTTTTGACGGGGTTCATGAGCTCAGGTCAGAGCTAATGCTGAAAATATAGGGCTGTTCGAAAAAGAGAAGTTGATGTTCGAAAATGAACAATTTTTATTTAACTATTCTGTCTAAAGGTTTGATTGTGAATTCATTATCTTTTTGGAATAGGGTTTGATCATATGAGCGCAACATTCGTTAATTTCGGTACAAAAGTTACTTGATGATAAAACTACAGGAGATTGATAAATACGTTGAATCCAAGTATCAGCGTATTTTTATCTTGAAGGGAGTGGACCTTGAGGTGAAGCAAGGGGAATTTGTAAGCATTATGGGACCA
>JAHCMJ010000060.1 GCA_019192485.1 Cyclobacteriaceae bacterium HetDA_MAG_MS6
AAAGAGTTTTGTCAAATGAGTAAGTGTCAACATGTTCAGGTTGATCATCATCTCCTCTTTATCCCAATCTGTCTCATGAAAAAAACCATAGTCACCGAAACCTGCATTGTTTACCAGATATTCCACTTCAATGTCTCTAGCTTTCACTTCTTGATATATTTCCTCCGCACTGCCGGGAATGGAGAGATCTTTAGGAAGCAGCAAAACATCTACTCCATGTTTCTCTGCTAGTTCAACTTTAAGCGCTTCCAGTTTTGATGTGCTTCTTGCGACTAGGACTAAATCACCTTTTCTTGCTGCATGTATTTTGGCTAGTTCAAGTCCGATACCACTTGAGGCTCCTGTGATGAGTGCTATATTTTTCATAGTGCCTTTATGCCTTTAAATGAACATCATTACAATATACTTCTGATGTAAGAAAACATTTGGCTTTTGAACATTCAATATTTACTTAACATTTATGAAACTAACTTATTAAATTCACGTTTGTTAAGTAAATCAAGAAAAATGAACGATCAATCTCTGGGGGAATTCGAGGAATTGGTGCTGCTGATGGTAGCCGCCTTGCATGATGAGGCTTATGGTGTGGCCATCCTCCAGCACTTGGAGGAGAAGCTAGATCGTAAGATCAATATTAGTGCTATCCATGTAGCGCTTAAGCGTCTGGAGAACAAAGGCTTTGTGCATTCCCGATTTGGCGGGATCACAAAAGATAGAGGGGGGCGGCGAAAGAAATTTTATGTCATGACTGCTGCCGGGAAAAAGGTGTTGGATAGGCAGTATGCTATTAGAACTAGTATTTATAAGGATATCCCCAATATTTCTTTTAGTTGATGTTGGATTTGCCTCCCAGAATTGGACTAAGGTTTCTCAGGTGGTTTTGCAAAGATGAATTCCTGGAAGAAATAGAAGGAGATATCGTAGAGCTATTCTACCTGAGCCGGGAAGAGTCCCCCCGCAAGGCCCGGTTCTTTTTTCTATGGAATGTGCTACGGTCGTTTAGATGGACAAACCTGAAAAAAACTCAAACTGATAACAGCAACATGAATCTATTATCAAATTATACCAAGATATATTTTCGACGATTTCGGAAGGAGACTACTCATTTCATAGTCAATATCTTCGGACTGGCCATGGGATTGGCTATTCTGTTCTTCATTCTGATGTTTGTCTACGATGAGCAAAAAATAGACTCTTTTTATAGCAAAAGCGAACGTATTTATCGTGTAGTCGAAAAAAGTACAACTGAAGAAGACGGAACGCACCACTATTTCTGCAATGCAAACCCATTAGGAGAAGCGCTAAAATCTGATTTTTCTGGAATAGAGGAGACTGCTCGAATGACCTATTTCGGGTCGCACGTGTTAGTGAAAGATGAAGTTAGGATTGCTGATAGAGATTGGGTTTTGGCTACAAAGGGCATTTTCAAGATACTGGATTTTGATATTGTCAGTGGTGATCCGTTGAAAGACTTCCAAGGCCAGGCGGGGATTGTGCTGACCGAGGACGTAGCCAAAAATCTATTTGGCAGAACAGATGTAGTAGGTGAAGTTTTGGATGGGTCTAGGTTTGGTAAGATAGAAGTTCTGGCTGTGATGCGATCAATGCCAAGAAACTCTACCTATCAATTCAAAGAGATATATATTCCTAACTTCAGCCAGTTTTCTGAGCGATTTCAGCGCTTCTTTAGTAGTTGGGACACACGTTTTATGCATACCTGGGTTCTTTTAAAAGAAGGCACCTCTCCTGAAGAGATTTATACACAAAAAGAATCGTTCCTTGAAAAATACCTGGATGCAGAGATCAAAGCTGAGCATGACTTTTATTTCCTGCCCCTGACAGATATACACTTGGGAGCAACAAATGTTGAGAACGGAGGTCCTGGTCCATTGCTTGCCATACCTTTAAGTGATAGACAATTTGTTTCCATGATTTTGTTGATGGGTTTTTTTGTCATTTTCATAGCTGCGCTCAATTATATCAACCTCTCTTCGGTCCAGGCACTGAAACGGACGCTTGAGGCCAGTATGAGAAAAATTAACGGCGCTACCAATCGCCAGTTGGTCGGACAGCTTTTCTTTGAAACTCTGTTTACTGTTCTCATATCCTATGTGCTGTCAATAGCAATAGTTGCTATCCTTTTCCCTTTCTTTCAGGAAATTGCCAACAAAGATTTCCATTTCTCCTTGTTGTTTTCCTTTGATCTTATAGGTTATCATCTATTTACAATGGCAGTTATTTGGATCGTTTCAGCATTTCTTCCTGCCCTGTACTATTCCAAACTCAAGCGCTCTCTACTCATATTGAAAAATGCCTTTTCAGGTAAAGGTGATATGCTCCGAAAATCACTTGTAGGTATACAGTACATTCTCTCTATGTTTTTGGTTATCGGATCGATCGTGATCTACCGTCAGTTGAATTTTGTACAATCAAAAGATCTTGGATTTGACAACAATAACTTGCTAGTACTTGATATCAACTCAGGGAGTGCTAGGCAGAGTTTCAAGAACATCGTGGATGGTATCAAGAAGAGTCCGGACGTCATCAATGTCTCGGCATCTTCAAGAGTGCCAGGTGAATGGAAGGACCTGCCTGTGGCCAACCTGAGCTTGAATCTCAATGAAGACCCTGTAGAAGCAAACCATTATGCGGTGGATCATTATTGGCTAGATACTTACCAGATAGAACTCATTACTGGGCATAACTTTACAGGACTGGATCAAACCGATAGCTTGCATATCCTCATCAATGAGCAAGCTGTAAAAATGTTGGCATTGGACGAGCCCATAGGCGCTAATGTTTGGGTCAATACTCGTCGTGATTCGGTAAGAATGAAAGTGATAGGCGTCATTGAAGACTTTCACTTTGAGTCATTGTATGAACTTATAGGTCCGGTGGTGTTGACGACGTGGAATAATCATGTTAGATCTCTCGATTATTTCACGGTCAGGTATGCTCAAAATCCTCAACGAACAATAGGCCACATCGAAGACGTCAATGCAACATTTGACCCTGATACACCCGCCGAAATTAACTTTCTGGATATGCAGTGGGAGCGCTTTTATCGAGCAGAAAAAAGCCGCAGTATGATTATTCTTATTGCTTCGGTTGTATCTATCATTATTTCAGCCTTTGGCTTGTTTGGTCTTATCAATTTCACCACAGAGCGAAAGACCAAAGAAATTGGAATCAGAAAAGTGATGGGCGCTACGATATTGAATATCATCTACCTGATTATCAGGGATTACATGATCCTCCTCTTAATATCCTTGGTGATTTCGGCACCGGTTGCTTATTGGCTACTCAATGACTGGCTGTCAGATTTCGCTTATAGAATAAACTTGAGTCCGGATGTGTTCTTATTTGCTTTTTTGGTGATTTTGGTGATCTCCTTCTCCACCGTACTGAGCCGAATATTCAAAATAGCAAAGGCCAATCCCGTTCATGCTATTAGATACGAATAGGTTATGAGTCATCCTCCTAAGTGGGCATTGAGGCTTCTTCGATGGTTTTGCAGGGAGGATTATTTAGTAGAGATAGAGGGTGATTTATTTGAGCTCTACTACCTCAGAGCAAAAGACTCTATCCGCTCTGCAAATCTATTTTTTGTATGGAATGTATTTCGATCGTTCAGGCCTATCAATTGGAAAGTAATGAAAGCATTTGGATCACCAGGTATGTTTAGAAGCTATTTCAAAATTGGGTTCCGTTCTCTCATGAAAGATCCTCGATTTAGTTTGATCAATTTGGTTGGACTCTCTGTCGGGCTTTCTATCTTCTTGATCATCGCGCTGTTAGTCCAGCATGAACTGAGTTTTGATCAGTTTCATGCCAAAGGAGAAAGGATTTATCAGGTTATTCAGGTCTTTGAAAATGCCGATGGGGATGATCCTGAAATTTTCACTTCATTGAAGCTTTCGGAGGCACTGAGATTGGATCTTCCTATGGTTGAAAATGCGGTAACAATACATGGAGCAGCATCAACTTGGGTGGACGCAAATGGGAGGAAGTTTTTCGAGGAGGACGGAATTGTGGCAGGGCCTCAATTCTTTGAAATTTTTGACTTTGAACTGTTGGCGGGTGAAAAAAGCCAGGTGTTGAGTGAAAAAAGGTCAATAGTGCTGTCGGAGAGTCTCGCACAAAAGTTCTTTGACTTAGAGCAGCCAATTGGTCAGGAGATTGACTTAGGCTACTACGGTAGATTCACAGTATCGGGGTTGATGAAAGATACCCCTGCCAATTCTTACATTCAGTTCAATTTTATCATTACGCAGGATTATGATATTTACTTTGAAAATGTGGCCAGTTGGTGGCCGGCTTGGTTCCAATCCTGGCAAGGAAATCCTGCTGCTACCTATGTGCTATTAGATGATCCATCTTCAAAAGATGATTTCGAATTGAGCATTAACAATACCTTGAAGAAATACCTGGGAGATGATCAGAAAATCAATCGTCATTACTTACTTGGATTGCAAGACCTACACTTTAACTCGCACGGTATTGATGGGAGAGTAAATGAATATGTAAAAGGGGATTCTAGGCAAATTCAGTTTCTAATGGGTATAGCCGTTGTCATATTGGCAATGGCCTGTTTCAATTACATCAATATCTCAACTTCGAGATATATCAGGAGGACGAGGGAGGTTGGTATTCGTAAGGCAATGGGCGCATACAATCATCAGGTCACCAACCAGTTTCTGGTTGAGTCATTTATTATGGTTCTGGCTTCTTTCTCTTTGGGGCTTTTGCTCGCGATCATACTCACCCCGTATTTCCATGCTTTGACGGGAATTGATTTAGATTTTAACTGGATCACTGTATTGAAAGGAGCTCCGCTTTTTATAGGAGCCATTGTACTTGTTACGCTCTTTGCAGGATTCTATCCAGCATTTCACTTGAGTAGATTTCCTGTGGTCAGCGTCTTGAAAAACTTGACTATATCCTCCAGAGGAAATGGAACCATAAGAAAGGTTTTGGTTACCCTGCAATATGTATTTGTCATATCGATATTAGCCGCACTCATTATTGTAAATAAGCAGTATTCGTTTTTAGGTGGGAGAAGCCTTGGTTTTGACACAGATAAGCTTTTGGTGATTGAGATCAATAGTGGTGCTGTAAGGGAAAATTACATTAACCTGAAAAATGAGTTATTGCAACAAGCCGATATACTGAATGTAACAGGCCTGACGCGAATGATCAGTGGTTATAGATCTTCAGCTACAGTCAATGTACACGCTGTAGAAGAACCAATGCAAAATCAATCCATGAGATTTTATGGTATGGAGGCAGATGGGTTGTCTACCTTAGACATAGAGTTGATCGAGGGCTCAGACTTTAATGGACAAACTAGTCTCGATAGTACTTCCCTCATCCTAAATGAGACTGCAGCTCAGCAATATGGCGGGCATGCAGCGTTAGGGCAGTTCCTTAAAATTGAAAGCGCTACAGGTAGTGTGTTACAGGCTAAAGTCGTGGGAATTGCAAAAGATTTCCACTACCGATCGTTGCATGAACCCATTGGGCCTGTTGTCATTGGATATTATCTGAACCCTATTGAGGGACTGGATGATATCGTGGTTAGATTGAAAGGGGCTCATACTCGGGAAACTCTGGAAATCATTGAAAAAATTCATAATAAGTACGATACAAACGATGTGATGACTTGGGAGTTTATGGATGATATGATACAACGTGCCTATGAGAAGGAGCTTATTTTTCATCGAATTTTTATAGGAGCTTCCGTTGTATCTATAGTGATAGCGCTGCTTGGTGTCATCGGGCTAGCGGCCTATTTCGTGGTATCCAAGTCTAAAGAGTTTGGAATTAGAAAAGTGCTCGGTGCATCGTTTGCGGATATCCTTTTGTTACAAGAGAAAGGATTTTTCATGTTGATCTTGCTCGCGTCGATGATAGCAATTCCACTCAGTTGGATCTTGGCAGATTTATGGTTAGTAGATTATGCCTACCGTGTAGAATTAACGGCATCACCATTTTTCCTAGCAGTATTGTCTGTGGGGATGTTAACCGCCTTTACCATTTATCTGGTGGGATATCGTATTGCAAACGAGAACCCGGTGAATTCTTTGAAATATGAGTAGTTGCTGGTTGGCAAGTGAGAGGATATCCTCCTACATTCAGGCTGTCCTATCCAGGCACATTGTAGTAAAATCGATCTTGCTTGATCAAATCTCCTTCCCATTTTTTGACAGAAACTTCCTCCATTTTTATCCTTGCCCCATTTTTCAAAGTTAGATCCACCCAGGATTCTGTCATCGTGATCCCCTCTTCCTCATTTGAAGTAATACCCGTAATGCCTCCTCCATGCATTTCGGCAATGCCTGCCATCCATTCTTTTTCCCTTTTTCGATTTGCTGATTTGCCCTCAAACACGTCTCCGGTGGGCTCAATCATGATACATTCTTCCGCATAAAACTTTTCGAAAGCCTCCAGCAATTGACCTTGGCCAACCATAGCTTGTAATTCCTTTTCTTTTTCCAGGTAGCTCATTTATTGTCTGATTTAGTGATAAATAATGTATCTATATATATATACAAGTAAATGCCTGATCAAGTTGTCTTTTTCAGATAATCATATATCCTACCAAGTAGTGCCTTTCAACTCCCTGGTAGCTCTCATGATGTCTCGTCTGCTTACCTGACCTTTGAGTTTCCCATCCTGGACCACAGGATACCTTCGGAAATTGTTTGATAGGAAGAGATTGGCGACATCCAGGACATCTTTGTCGATATCAATTGTTTCCACGTTCTCCGTCATGTAGTCACTTACAGTGCTTTTTTGGTTGGGTTGGTTATGATACGCCCTGTCTACGAGTATCTTCAGGCAGTCTTTTTCAGAGAGCATTCCTACGAGTTCATCGTTTTCTCCCAATACCGGTCCGCCTGAGATTTTCTTCTCCAGCATGATATCAATGGCCTCATGTATAGGCTGTTCTGGCTTAAACGTGACCAGTTTTTTGGCCATGTATCTTGTGACCGACTCGTATTGGGGGGCTGCCTTAGTATCTGCCTCTTCTCTTTTTCCAGTAAAATTCATGTTCTTAAAGGATTGTGTAGTTTATGATAGTCTAGTATTTTACATTATTCTGAGGAGAAAAACAACATCAATCCCTTTTCAGGGGGTTAAATTCTCGACAAATAATGAAACCAAATCGTTGATTTTACAGTTAAATCTTGGATGGCCTAGGAGTAATACTTGACTCGTATCAATATTCCCCGTATATTCGCGGTTTTTCCTTTGTCATCTAAGGCAGTATTCACATATTCAACCGGCTTCTTTGCTCGTTTACATATGTATACTTTGATGCTCTGGCAAAGTGCTAGAAGTTTGTACAAGAATTAAGAAATAAAAACAGCATATGCGACAGCTTAAGATTACACAATCGATCACCAACCGTAGGGAAAGTCATACTCTGGAAAAGTATTTCACAGAGGTGAGCAACGTGCCGATGATCACTCCTGATGAGGAGGTGGAGTTGGCCAAGAGAATACGGGAAGGTGACGAGTTGGCTCTGGAGAAATTAGTGAAAGCCAACTTGCGATTTGTGGTTTCTGTGGCAAAGCAGTATCAAAACCGAAGTTTACCGCTCAATGACCTGATCAATGAAGGTAACCTTGGTCTGATCAAGGCGGCAAAAAAATTCGATGAAACTAAGGGTTTTAAGTTCATTTCTTATGCAGTTTGGTGGATTAGGCAGTCCATCATGCAAGCGCTTGCGGAGCAGTCCCGTATCGTACGTCTGCCAATGAACAAATCTGGTGCTATCAACCAGATCAGGAGAGCTTATGCGGAGCTCGAGCAACAATATGAGCGTGAGCCAACCGAGGAGGAGCTAGCAGAAATTCTTGATATGAAACCTAATGAGGTTCGTAATACGCTAGGCGCCGAGGTCAAGCAGATGTCTATGGATGCGCCATTTGGTGAGGACGAATCAGGTTCGCTGTTGGATGTCTTAGAGAACGATACCACAGGGCCAACAGATGGCAACTTGGTATTTAATGACTCGCTGAAAGTAGAGACCATGAGAGCACTATCTACCTTGACAGCTCGTGAGCGTGAGGTGATCATGATGAGTTTTGGGATTGGTCATGACAACCCCTATACCCTTGAGGAAATAGGTGATGCTATGGGGCTTACCAGAGAGCGAGTAAGGCAAATAAGAGAAAAGGCACTACAAAAGCTAAGAGAGCCTATTAAAAACAGAAGGCTCAAAGAATTTTGTGCTAGCTAAAATCTAGCTTACAATATTAACCCCGTTATAGCGGGGTTTTTTTATGTCTAATTCAGAATGTTCTGTGTGGGCATGCGCCAGTTGACGAAAGAAATTATTCTTTTGATCTTTTTTTCATTTATCTAAGGAGATTCATTTTAATTTTGGCCGAATTTTTATACCAATGGAAACTGTATCTGATCGAATCAAAAACCTTCCCGAATCTGCAACATTAGCCATGGCTGCGAAAGCCAGGGAGATGAAACAGAAGGGGATCGATGTCATAAGTTTGAGCTTAGGTGAGCCAGATTTTAAGACGCCTGACTATATCCTGGAAGGCGCAAAAGAAGCCATCGATGAAAAGAAGTACTTTGCTTATCCGCCGGTCAATGGCTATTTAGATCTGAGAGAGGCGATTTCTAAGAAGTTTAAAGAGGAAAACGGGTTAAACTATTCCGCCGATCAGATTGTGGTCAGCAATGGCGCTAAGCAATCTATTGCCAATGTTTTTATGGCTATTCTCAATCCTGGTGATGAGGTGATCGTTTACACGCCTTACTGGGTGAGTTATACAGCTATTATACAACTTGCCGAAGGTAAACCGGTTTTCGTGGCTGGAGGATTAGAGACGGATTTTAAAGCGACAGCTGATCAATTGAAAGCTGCCATTACCGATAAGACCAAGGCAGTCATTTTCTCCTCACCATGTAATCCTACAGGTTCGGTCTTTACCAAGGAAGAATTACAGGCTATGGTAGGCGTGTTAGCCGGTCATCCTGAGGTCCTTGTTATCTCTGATGAAATATACGAGCATATCAACTTTACAGGTAAGCATGCCAGTATTGGAGCACTGGACGGTATGCAAGATCGTACTGTCACCGTTAACGGCTTCTCTAAAGGTTTTGCGATGACAGGCTGGAGGATAGGCTATATTGGAGCTCCCCTGTGGTTGGCAAAAGCCGCCAATAAAATGCAGGGTCAGGTCACCTCGGCTAACTGCTCCATTGCCCAGCGAGCGGGATACACGGCACTGACGGTCGAGTCCGATGCAACCAAGCAAATGGCAGATGAGTACGCTCGCCGACGCGAGCTGGTTTACAATTTGCTCAGCGATATCCCGGGGTGGAAAGTAAATATGCCTCAAGGTGCTTTTTATTTTTTCCCTGATGTGAGTTATTACTTTGGTAAAGGAGATATTAAAAATGCTTCTGACCTTTGTCTATACCTTCTAGAAGAGGCGCATGTCTCTTTGGTAACTGGTGAAGCCTTTGGTTCCCCGAACTGCGTGAGGTTGTCTTACGCTGCATCTGAGGAAGAACTGCGAACAGCTATCGACCGGGTCAAAAAAGCATTGAGTAAACTTTAAATGCACTTCAAATCGGTTTCGGATCTACTGGCAGCTTTCCGCAAACTGAAGGTTTTGGTGATCGGTGATGTCATGATCGATACCTATATTTACGGGGCTGTCAACCGGATATCACCAGAGGCGCCTGTTCCTATCGTCAATGTGCATCATAAAGAGCAGCGGTTAGGAGGAGCTGCAAATGTGGCATTGAACATTCAGTCTTTAGGAGCGACGCCAATTTTATGTTCGATTACTGGTGATGACAAAGCTGGAGAGGATTTTCATCGTCTGCTACATGCAGAAAACCTTCCAGCACATGGTATTGTCCGAAGTGGAAACAGGATGACAACTATCAAGACCAGGGTAGTATCAGGTAGTCATCAGCTGATGAGAATTGATGAAGAACAAGATCAGTTGCTGGACGCGCTCGATAGAAAAACCCTCCTCAGTCACATACATCAATTAATAGCTGATTGCGACGTCATCATATTTGAAGATTATGACAAAGGCTGTCTGGATGAAAAGGTGATAATGGAGACTATCTCCATGGCCAGGAAGTACGGTATTCCAACTGCAGTGGATCCGAAAAGCCGAAATTTTTTGAGCTACAAACATGTCAATCTTTTCAAACCCAATCTTCAGGAGTTGAAAGCTGGATTGAATGTAGAATTTAAAGGGCCAGACTCGGCACAGTTGGAGGAAGCTGCCAGTACACTAAAAAAGTACCTGAATTGCGAATCCATTTTGATCACATTATCCAAAGAGGGTGTGTTTTACATGTCCAAAGAGAGATCAGGAAGTCTTCCTGCTCAGAAGAGATCTGTATCAGATGTGTCAGGAGCGGGAGATACGGTAATCAGCATAGCCGCTCTCGGATTAGCTATGAATTTACCTATAGGCTTAGTAGCAAAATTGGCTAATCTTGGAGGTGGGATAGTATGTGAGTATCCTGGTGTTGTTCCTATCAGTCTGGATAGACTGGAAAAAGAAGCTGAGGCCAGCGCTATACTTGGCGAGTTTACCTAAATTCACCAAGAAATGCCTTTGTTTTAATTTATGATCTGGAGGTCTTTTCTAGCCTTTCTTTTTTGTATAGTCTCCTTTCAAGGATTTACCAATCACATCTCAGATGGTGTGCTGGACTTGCGATCTCATTCCTTAGAAGAAGCAATAGCGCTAACGGGCCGTTGGGAGTTTTATTGGGACACCCTTTTTGTCAGCGAGCAACCTATTGCAAGTCCTACATACTACCATTTCCCAAAGCTCTGGAACAACGGTAATATCAACGGTACTCAGCTTGATCATTTTGGGAAAGCTACTTATCGTCTGATGGTTTTGTTGCCGGAGGATCATCCGCCTCTTGCCCTTCGAATAGAGGATGTGTATTCAGCGTACCATTTGTATTGCGGAGAGGAAATGATTGCTAAAAATGGTCTTGTTGGTCCTTCCGTCGATACTTATGATCCAAAGTGGCGACCTCAGACAGTGAACCTGAAAAAACAGGCGGATACACTGCTACTCACCTTGCAAATCGCAAACTACGACCATAGCAAGGGAGGCGCATTGAAAGGTATAAGTTTGGGACATGCGGACATGATGAATCAAGTTGATTTATCGCAGAAGGCTTACGATCTGGTACTAACAGGCTGCCTTATCATGGGTGGATTGTTTTTTCTAGGTCTTTTTTGGTTTGGGAAGCATGAAAAGTCGATATTATATTTTTCCCTGTTTTGCATTACCTATAGCTATAGGATTATTGGAGGCCCAGGGTACTACTCATTGCACGCGCTACTACCAGATTTCCCATGGTGGATAGCTATCAGGCTAGAATATATTACGCTTTTTATGAGTGTATTTTTGTTTGCACGGTTTCTGCTGACTCTTTATCCAGATGACGTTTCTAAAAAATATGTGGATGCCATTAGTGCGGGTTGTCTCTTGTTTACAGCTTTTACACTCTTCACACCTCCTGTTTTATTTACGAGGCTGATCACTCCTTTTTTCCTAATCCTCTTAATATCAATTATGTATACATTTTATGTCTACATAGTCGCCTGGCGTAATGGTCGTCCGGGTTCGGAATATGCTTTGGCAAGTACGGGTATTGTCTTTGTTGTTTTTGTTTACAATATCCTCGTCTACTTTGGCTTTTTGCTTCCACTTGATCTCGTCTCGTTCATAGGATACATCCTTTTCTTTTTAGCACAGTCACTCATACTTTCTTATCGTTTCTCTTTTTTCCTCAAAAAAGCAAAGGAGGAGGCCGAGATAGCTAATGAGGCGAAATCGGAATTTTTGGGTACGATTTCGCATGAAATACGCACACCATTAAATGCCATAGTAGGGCTGACACATTTCCTCTCACAAGGTAGTCCTCGTGACGATCAAAAAGATAACCTGGAAGCATTAAGGTTTTCGGCAGAAAACCTGACTTCAATTATCAATGACATCTTGGATTACAATAAGATCGAGGCGGGTTTATTAGAACTGGAACAAATCCCTTTTGATTTGAAGGAGTATTGTCAAAAAGTGGTTGTTGGATACCGTACGAGAGCTCTTGAAAAGAAGTTGAATCTGGATTTTTATTTTGATGAAAAAATCCAAGCAAAGGTGAAAGGTGATCCGACGAGAATCACGCAGGTCCTAAACAACCTGATCAACAATGCTATCAAGTTTACCCCAGAGGGTACGGTGATGCTGCGAATCTCTCTGGTAGAAGATTTTGGGGATAGGCAAGCTATACTGATAGAGGTACAAGATACAGGAGTTGGCGTGCCATCAAATAAGTTAGACTTGATTTTTGATCGTTTTACACAGGCAAGCTCCTCCACCACCAGGCAATTTGGAGGCACAGGTCTCGGTCTTTCGATAGTTAGAGGAATACTCAAGGCATTTGATTCAGAGATCAAGGTGCAAAGCCAAGAGGATAGAGGTTCGGTTTTTTATTTCGAACTCTTGCTAGAAAAGGCTGACCTTTTGACGGAAACTACGAAAAACGAAGTTTCCGGAGGACTTGTTAAAAATGACTTATTAGCTGGTAAAAAGGCATTGATTGTCGAAGATAACTCCATGAACATTCTCATCGCTGAAAAGTTTTTGACCAAATGGGGAATGAGTTTGAGTGTTGCTAATAATGGTGAAGAGGCAGTACAAAAAGTGTTGAAGAATAGCTACGATGTGATCTTGATGGACTTGCATATGCCCATCCTGGACGGCTATCAGGCTAGCAAAGAAATCTTGAACCTCTATCCGAGGACACCTATTATAGCGCTGACGGCTTCAGCTTTTGTCAAGGTAGATGAAAAGATTCGAGAAGCCGGGATGCGAGATTATGTCATGAAGCCTTTCCATCCATCAGAACTTCGCAGTAAAATTGAAAAATACATTTCTACGGATCAGGAAGTGTAAGCTTTGACAGTATTGATGAAAGCTTTGACGTGATCGGGATTAGTGTCTGGGTAGACGCCATGTCCAAGATTAGCAATGTGAGCATGACCGTTAAATGTGTCCAACATCTTCTTAGTGGCTGATTCTACTTGGGCAATGGAACCATACAAGGCACAAGGATCAAGGTTACCTTGTAGGGTTTTTTGGGGGAGTAGCGCTTTCGCTTCCTGGACGTTCATATTCCAGTCTAGTCCCACAGTCTGGCAACTTACATCATTCATGTCTTTCAAGGCAAAAAAGGCACCTTTTGCAAATACGGTAACAGGTACTTCGGTAATTGCACCTGCAATTTGCTCGATGTAGCGAAGAGAAAAAGCCTTGTATTGTTCGTATGGCAACACACCTGCCCAAGAATCAAATACCTGTGCCATATTGGCGCCAGCTTGGATTTGTGCTTTCAGGTATGCAATAGTACTTTGAGTGATCATCTGCAGGAGCTGATGAGCAAGATCAGGCATGGTGTAGAGAAGCTTTCTGGCTTTCGAAAAAGTTTTGCTACCGCTCCCTTCAACCATGTATGAAAATATGGTCCATGGAGCGCCAGCGAATCCGATGATCGGTACTCTCCCATTAAGCTCTCTTTTAGTGATTTTGATGGCCTCAATGGTGTATGTAAGATCCTCTGGTGTAGCGACATGTAAGGACTTCAGATCGGCAGCGGAACTTACAGTTTTTGGGAATACGGGTCCCTTCTTTTCCTCCATTTCATAAGGCAACCCCATGGCCTCAGGGATGACAAGAATGTCTGAAAAAATAATGGCTGCATCCACATCAAGAATATCTACAGGTTGAATCGTTACCTCTGCTGCCAATTCAGGCGTTTCCACCAATTCTTTGAACCCACTTAAACGCTGTCTTATCGTACGGTATTCGGGAAGGATTCGGCCAGCCTGCCGCATCAACCAAACCGGGGTCCGTTCAACATTTTCACCTCTCGCAGTTCGTAGAATTAGGTCATTTTTCAACATGGTGGCAAAGATATATGATGGTGACTTTACGAGTACAGAACTAGTTTGCTATAGAAATAGATAACTTTGTAATACCCTATTTTAACACAACCCAAAATGAGTATTCTATTTGACAGTTTCGAAGAGTGGCGCAAGGAATGCGAGAGCCAAAAATCATCTCTTTTTGAGCCGGTGCTTCGATACGAGATAGACCAAAAGCAGAAACAGGAATCTGATATCTGGGAAGGCTTACAACAAGCCTATGAAGTGATGAAGGATGCTGTGCACACAGGGCTTTCCGAGGAAATGAATTCGTACTCGGGGATGATTTCTAGTGGGGCAAAAAAGGTTTTCAATAACCCACTTACGGTCTTGTCCCCAGAGTTTCAGCGATTGATATCAAGGGCCTTGGCAGCCAAAGAAGTCAACTCTTGCATGGGGAGAGTGGTGGCAGCCCCCACTGCAGGAGCTTCGGGTATACTTCCTGGAGTCCTGGTGACCCTCCAGGAAATACATGAGCTTGAAGACCAACAAATTCTTGAGGGTTTGCTGGTTGGGGCCGGAGTTGCTTTGATTCTTGAAAAGCGTGCTTCTATAGCAGGAGCGGTAGGAGGTTGTCAGGCTGAGACGGGTTCGGCGGCAGCGATGGCCGCCGCCGCAACAGTGCATTGCCTTGGAGGATCAATCGATCAGGCTTTCAACGCTGTAGCGATCACCATTCAGTGCATGCTCGGCCTCGTGTGTGATCCGGTGGCCGGATTAGTAGAAGTACCTTGTGTAGTAAGGAATGCAAGCGCTGCGGCCATTGCCAACTCTTCTGCGCAGATAGCGCTTTCAAATGTTAGCCCCGTAATACCGGTCGATGAGTGTGTAGATGCTATGGGGGAGATAGGTCAAAGTATGGAAGCCAAGTATAAGGAAACTGCACTTGGAGGCCTTGCAGCAACTCCGACTGGGCAGGCTATTTCCAAGCGTGTGCTGATCCAGGATATTGATGTGCTAGGGGATGAAATCGACCACTAGGTCTTTAGCATATTCCAATAGGATCGATTCGATAGAGGCCCACCAGATGGCACTAAACCACATCCATTTAATGATCTCTTTCCTATTGCTGTCGAGTACATTGGCGGCAAAGGCGCCAATGACCGGGCTCAGCACTATTGGCGTAAAAAAAGCGACACCTCGTAAACCGTACTTTTTCCAGATTTTAACGAATCGACGGTTTTTTTTGGTAAAGAGCTTTTTCTTTTTTCGTTTAAACAGCCTTGCATTTAGGGAGCGAATCTGATCACCAAAAAAACTAAATAAGTAAACGGTAGTCATCATGCCAAGCACCGTCAGGATCGTGGTGGTAATAACCCCCAAACCATAGGCAATACCTAAACTTGGCCCTAGAAAAAAACGGACAGCTGCCGAAATGTAAACGATAAAATACTTATACAGTAATGGCATCCTTCTATGAAAGCGACCGCAATTTTAGTGAGTTACAAGTTAACTTCCGGTAGATTTCTATCTTTGCACGCCTTTGGACAATGTAAAGATGGACTTACTCCACCACTTATTTCAAATACAATCCCCATCAGGTGAAGAGTTTCGCATGAAGGAATTTTTATTGCAATATGTGAAGGAACATGCTAAGGAGTGGAAGGTTTCTCCGCGGATTGTTGAAGGTGATGGATTTCAGGATGCCTTAATGCTGATTTTTGGAAAGCCTCGCACAGCCATCTTTGCACATATGGATACTGTAGGGTTCACAGTCAGGTATGGCAATCAATTAGTGCCTATTGGAGGACCTGAGGCTGAAGATGGTTTTGAGTTGGTGGGAGTTGACCCAATGGGACCGATTCAATGTCGTTTAAAAACGGGGACAGAGCACGCCTTGTTCCATGATTTTCCTCGAGGGATCAACAGGGGCACGAGCCTGGTTTTTCGTCCTGATCTGAAAATAGATGACAAGTTTATTACCTCACCATATTGCGACAATCGACTCGGTATGTATAATGCACTTAAAGTCGCGGAAACCTTGGAGCATGGGGTCATTGTTTTTAGCTGTAATGAGGAGCACGGCGGAGGTTCCGTACCATTTCTTATCAAGTTTCTTTGGGAGGAATATAAGATACAGCAGTGTTTGATCTCAGATATCACCTGGATTACTGATGGTGTGAAGCATGGGGAGGGAGTTGTGATCTCAATGAGAGATAGAAACATACCTAGGAGATCATATCTTGATAAGATAATTGCCTTAGCTGAGCAAAGTGGCGTAAGTTATCAGTTGGAAGTAGAGGGAGGAGGGTCTAGCGATGGACGTGAGATTCAAGAATCACCATTTCCAGTAGATTGGTGCTTTGTCGGTGCCGCCGAGGACAACGTTCATTCTCCTCATGAGAAGGTTCATAAGGATGATCTTGACGCTATGATCAGACTCTATAAGTATTTAATGCAAAAGCTATAGCAGACTCAAATCTGTACAGCTGAAAAATGGACTATATTTAATTTTCAATTAATATTCTAATGCTCAACATTGTTTTGTTTGGCCCTCCTGGTGCCGGTAAAGGGACTCAAAGTGAAAATATCATCAACAAGTATGCGCTGGTACATCTATCGACAGGCGATCTATTTCGTATGCACCTGGACGAAGGTACTGAGCTAGGCAAGATGGCTCAAGGTTTTATGGATCAAGGGAAATTGGTCCCTGATCATGTTGTGATCAGTATGGTTGAGGATAAGATCAAGGAGCATTTAGATGCTAGGGGTTTTATTTTTGATGGGTTCCCGCGGACGGTCAATCAAGCTGAAGCATTGGACAAAATGCTTACCAATCATAATCTTGCTATTTCTGGGATGGTAGCTTTGCAGGTCCCAGAAGCAGAGTTAAGAAAAAGGCTACTGCTGCGAGGGCAAACCTCAGGCAGGGCTGATGATCAAAATGAAGAAAAAATCAGCACTCGAATCAAAGTCTATGAAGATGAGACCTCTCCAGTAGCTGATTATTATCAAAGTCAAGGTAAATTCAATGCCATTGAGGGTGTAGGATCGATTGATGCTATTTCAGAGCAGATATCAGCGGTGATCGACAGTTTCTGACTACGTAGATGGAGTCCAATTTCATAGACTACGTAAAGTTTTTTGGTCGTTCTGGGGCTGGAGGAGCTGGTTCGGTACATTTCAGGCGTGAGAAATTTGTGCCAAAAGGGGGTCCCGATGGCGGCGATGGCGGCAGAGGTGGGCATATCACACTGAAAGGCAATAAGCAACTCTGGACGCTATTGCACCTCAAGTATCGAAAACATATTAGAGCCGAAGCTGGAAAACCCGGAGAGGGAGGAAATCGCACAGGAGCTGATGGAGAAGATATCATTCTAGAGGTGCCAGTTGGCACTATTGCGAGGGATGCTGATTCTGGCGAGAAGATGCTGGAAATACTGGAGGACGGTGAGCAGCTTGTACTCCTATCAGGGGGTCGAGGAGGACAAGGTAACTCCCATTACAAGACACCTACGAATCAAGCACCTCGCTTTGCTCAGACAGGTGAAGAAGCCATAGAACGGAGTATTGTTCTTGAACTTAAACTGTTAGCAGATGTCGGACTTGTAGGATTTCCCAATGCGGGTAAATCGACATTACTTTCTACAGTTTCTGCAGCTAGACCCGAGATAGCTGACTATCCTTTCACCACACTCACCCCCAATCTTGGTGTGGTTGAGTATCACGATTACAAATCCTTTGTCATGGCAGATATTCCAGGCATTATTGAGGGAGCAGCAGAGGGTCGTGGTTTGGGAACTCGTTTTCTTAGGCATATCGAACGCAATAGCTTGTTACTTTTCATGATTCCGGCGGATTCAGATGATATTGCTTCCGAGTACAAAGTTCTTTTAAATGAGCTTCAACAGCACAACCCTGATCTAATAGATAAGACCAAGCTCCTCGCCATTACTAAGTCAGACTTATTGGATGAAGAGCTAGAGCAGGAAATAGCAAAGGAATTGCCGAAAGTGCCTAATATCTTTATATCCAGTATTACTCAGCAGGGTATTGGTCAGTTAAAAAACATGATTTGGGACGCATTGCAATCCTAGCTGTCATCTTGTCATATTTTTCTGATTTGGCAAAGTAATTGCCAAGCAAGTTGTAGGTTAAAAAAACTATTTAGGTCCCTTTTAGATTCTTATGGAAAAAGAAAAAGAAACGTTGCAAAATCAGGATACCGAAGTACAAGAAGAGACTCCAAAAGAGCAGGAAACAGAGGAGAGTCAGGACGAGGAACGCCAAGAATCTACAGAAGATGATGAAGTTGACCTGGAGGCAGAACTAGCTGAGTCGAAGGATAAATATTTGAGGCTTTATTCTGAGTTTGAAAATTTCAGGAGGAGGACTTCTAAAGAAAAACTAGAGATCATCAATACTGCCAGCAAAGATGTAGTGATTGATCTTCTTTCTATACTAGATGATTTTGATAGAGCTTTCAAGTCATTCGACGAGAAGGCTGAGGTGAAAACAGTAAAAGAGGGGATGGATTTGATTTTTAATAAGCTTAGTAAGACCCTTGAAGGCAAAGGTCTGAAAAAGATGGAAATCAACCCCGGGGACGAATTTGACGAAGAGTTTCACGACGCCATCACGCAGATACCTGCTCCCGATAAAAAACTGGTAGGGAAAATCGTAGATGTGGTAGAGCAAGGGTATTACTTAAATGATAAAGTCATTCGCTTTGCCAAAGTGGTAACAGGTGCTAAGCCCTGATAGAAAACTTCATGTTTGAGAGATCGACTTTTTCGATTCTCTGAGAGAAATAGATATGGCTAAACGAGATTATTACGAGGTATTAGGAGTGGATCGATCTGCTGGCGCAGATGAGATCAAGAAGGCATATAGGAAAATAGCCATCAAATATCATCCTGATAAAAATCCAGACGACAAGGACGCAGAGGAGAAATTCAAAGAAGCTGCAGAAGCATATGAAGTGCTGAGTAATGCTGAGAAAAAACAACGCTACGACCAGTTTGGTCATCAAGGTGTAGGCGGCGGTTTTAGTGGCGGCGGCATGAATATGGAGGATATCTTCTCTCAATTTGGAGATGTTTTCGGTGGAGGGAGTCCATTCGAAAGCTTCTTTGGAGGAGGAGGACGTAG
>JAHCMJ010000007.1 GCA_019192485.1 Cyclobacteriaceae bacterium HetDA_MAG_MS6
TATCATGTGAGGCCTTGCACCTCAGCTGTATCGTTTGATCAAAGTAATAGCATGCTACCTGGCAGGCTCGGCAGTTTCAAAATATCTCTGAAAAGGGTAGGACTAGAGCTGATGTAATCATAAGCTGATCTAACTCAAAATCAGGTCATTAGGTATTGTTAATTGTAGAACCTTCAAAAAACGATATCCCCGTAAAAGTGTCAAACGGGCTAATGCCCGGAGGCAAGGTATGCGGAAGATAGGGGTGACTATCTCCCGCATCATCAATGATTTATGATCTGACTACAATTCCCAGCTTTTCGAGTAATTGTGATCGCCCTTCGAGGGCTATTTCAGCAATTGCTTTTAGTTCGGTGGTATAGTCATCTAATTCATCGAGTTTTTCATTCCTGAGACGGGTAGCTTCCTGAGCTTGTCCCTTTTCGGCTGTGGCTTCGTTACGAAGTTGCCTGAGGTCTTCGATAGCTACTTTCTCCGCGTTCAACTGGCGTCGGGTTACTTTAAAGTTGCCAAGCTTTGCTACAAAATCAGACTCATTGAGTAGGCGGTTGTAAAAGTCTACTGCGTTATCAATCCATGATGCAATCGCGTTTACCCGGCCATTTTGTAGGCCTAATCTATTCTGCAGGTCCTTGTCCTTTCGAGATAGGACCTTCACCAATTTCAATGTGCGGTTGAAGTCGGCTTCCGCATCATCTTTCTCAAGGTAAAACTTGTCATAAGCAAGGCTTTGTTCCTGGTATTCCTTCTTTTGATCATCTACTAACTGCATCGCTTCGTTGTAAAGCGTTTCGCCCCGATCTATGTAGGGCGTATCTATGCCCATCACGTCCAGTGGCGGTGCTACGTCGGGATCTTTACTGTTGAAGATGAGCAATCTTGCTGATTCAAGTTTTTCGGTGAGTGTTTTTCTGGCCATACTTAATTTTTGATTTTTATGTGTTAGAAAATGATTTTGATTCGAGTGAGTTTGACGGTCGCCGCGATTATCCTTGTAAACCGGAAGCAGCAAAAAACATCGAAATTCACCCTTTTGGTAAATAATGGTTTAAATATAAGTATAATAACGGTTCAAGGTATACGTAAGTACATCATGAAGGTGCGTTTGTATACTTTGATGATGGACTTTCCCTCGTTGATGGTGCTGTTTCCCCAATGAATCATGGACTTTCCCCCGTTGATGGTGCTGTTTCCCCAATGAATCATGGACTTTCCCCCGTTGATAGTACTATTTCCCCCATGAAAATGGACTTTCCCCATCACATGATGCTGTTTCCCCCATGAACTATAGACTATCCCCGGCAAATACCGCCTTGGGACGGATAAAAGTGCTATTGTACCATGCAAGCATGGACTTTCCCCACTGTAACGTGCATTTTCACTTGGTAACTATTGAGTTTCCCCTATTTATGGTGTGTTTCTACGGATCTGAATATGTGTTTTCCGTTACCAACTGAGGAGATTGCGCTGGGGTCGGGGTGAAAACCCCATCTTTCATACTTATTAGATAACCTGATGTGCACTGCGTAGAGTCCGAAATCGAAAGGTAACACCTACTCAACAATATCTCACCTTATGATATAGTTATATTTCATTTCGTTATTTTCGACTTCTCGAACCCTAAAAGTTAATGAATCGAATCAAAGCTGTCCTCGAAGAGAAGAGAATCAAGCAAACATGGCTAGCTGAGAAGCTCGACAAGAGCTATAACATGGTTAATTCTTATGTTCAGAATAGGAGACAACCTAGCTTAGATGACCTTGTTAAAATCGCAGAGATCCTAGACGTTGATGTAAGAGACCTAATAGAACCTACAAAAGAGAAATGACAGACGAGCAGTTAAAGAAGTTAGAAGACGATTTGTGGGAAGCTGCGAATAACTTAAGAGCAAATTCAGATCTTAAGTCAACTGAATATGCTTCACCTGTATTGGGATTGATATTCTTGAAGTATGCGGATAACAAATACAAAGCTGTAGAAGAGGAGATTAAGAAAGAATTAGACGCACAGAAATCTTCCAGAAGGAAGAGACAGGAACATGAAATAGCCATTGAGAAATGTGGTTTCTACCTGCCATACAATGCACGCTTTGATTACCTCCTTCATTTGCCAGAAGAAAAGAGCATGGCTGAAGCACTGAAAACCGCCATGACAGGTATAGAAGAACATCAAGAAGAGAAATTCAAAGAAGTTCTTCCGAAAGATGATTTTGCCCGATTAGAAAAAAGCAATCGTACCATATTGCCAGAACTATTAAAAGCATTCTCAGATATACCGGAGGATGCCGGAGGGGACGTATTCGGTAAAATCTATGAGTACTTTCTAGGAAAATTTGCTTTGTCAGAAGGTCAAAAAGGTGGAGAGTTCTTTACACCACCTTCGGTCGTAAAATTCATTGTTGAAGTTATTGAGCCTTATCATGGGAGAGTTTACGATCCAGCTTGTGGTTCTGGAGGTATGTTCGTTCAGTCTGCCGAATTCATAAGGAAACGAAGACATGGTAAAGCCGAAGATATCTATGTGGAAGGGCAGGAGAAGACAGGTGAAACGGTCAATCTAGCAAAGATGAACCTCATGGTCAATGGACTTAGAGGAGAGATCAAACAAGCTAACTCCTATGCGGAAGATCCATTCAAGAGTTATGGCAAGTTCGACTATGTGATGGCCAATCCACCTTTCAACGTGAAGACAGTAAAGGAAAGCACAGTCAAGAATGATAAGCGCTTTTACCAATACGGACTTCCAAAGAACAAAGGGAAAAAGGAAGATAAAATCACGGATGCCAACTACCTCTGGATCAGCCTTTTTGCGACTTCATTAAAAGAAGATGGTCGGGCTGGTTTCGTAATCGCTAATTCTGCTTCAGATGCTCGGAATTCTGAATACGACATACGCAAGAAGATTGTAGACTCAGGAATGGTGGATATGATGGTGACCATGCCTTCAAATATGTTCTATACGGTCACTTTGCCAGCCACACTTTGGTTTTTTGATAAAGGCAAAATCAAGACAGATCGAAAGGACAAGATTCTGTTCCTGGATGCAAGAAATGTATTCCGCCAGATCGATCGAGCACATAGAGAATGGACAGAAGAGCAGTTTCTGAATTTAGCCACCATCATCCGTTTGCACAGAGGTGAAGAAGAACGATTTACCGAACTGATTAGTAGCTACTTATCAAAAGCTGATGAATACATCAGTCCAAGTAAATCAGCCGGTGATAAAGTGGTGGAAACACTTCAATCGTCTATTGCCAACTTGAAAAAATATGTGGATGATTTGACGGAGAAATTCTCCAAAGCTCAAATCAAAAAGATGAATGAATACCATTGGCTAGAGCGATGGAATGCGCTTAATACATTGGAGATAATGCCACAAGTTGATCTTAATGAACTTGAGAAAGTGTTTGAACAAGTCAAGCAAACTTCTACGAATGTAGATCAACACCAATCAGCTCGAAAGTTATCTGAAGTGGTGAATTACCATTCGGAATGGATCGCATTGATCAATAATGCAAAGAAGAGCCTAGAAGAATTACTCAAATGGGCCGATAAGAACCTAAAAGTTAAGAATACCAAAAACTGGTCTGATCTCATGCTCGGAAGAGCCATTAAGAACATTGAAGAACAGGTTAAAGCTTACACCAGAGAAAAGGATTTACTGGCCTACTTCTTTGAAAACATCCAATGGATGCAAAAGCAGTTTCCTGACGGAAAATATGCAGATGTAGTCGGTCTATGCAAAGTAGCTGACAGATCTGAATATGTAGATGAACAGGACTATTCATTAAATCCCGGGAGATACGTTGGAGTAGAATTAGAGGAACATTTTATTTCAGCTGAAGAGTTTAAATCTGACATATCTGCTCTTAACTCTGATCTTCACTCTTTAAATGAAAGTGCCCATGAATTGGAACAGCTGATATCTTCCAACCTCTCAATTCTTATTGATGATGATTGAGATTGTCACTAAAAGGATATCAGAACTTGGAGAGGTGATAACTGGAAACACTCCTCCAACCACTAACAGAAGCCTGTATGGGGGCAAATACCCATTAATAATGCCAACTGACATTGCAATTGGCAGCAAGTATATAGGCGAAACGGAAGAAACTTTATCTGAAGAAGGATATGAAAAATATCAAAAGTCGTTGCTGCCAGCAAACACACCCTGTGTAGTCACAATTGGTACTATTGGAAAGAAAATCTGTCTCAGCAAACAAGATTGTTTCACTAATCAGGCGATTAATGCAGTCAATGTCTATAGAGATAAGTACGATCCAGTATTTATTTTCTATTTGTTGAAATTCAACCTTCCCCAGGTGAAAAACCTTTCTAGCGGAACTGCTTCTGGAAGAGAAAACGTCAGTAAATCTTCATTCAGTAATATAAAAGTTAGGCTTCCTGAAGACTTGAAAATCCAACAAAAGATCGCCTCTATTCTTTCTGCCTATGATGAGCTTATCGAAAACAACAATAAGCGCATTGCCATACTTGAAAACATGGCTGAGGCAATCTACAAAGAGTGGTTTGTGCGGTTGTGGTTTCCTGGATATGAAGAGGTGGAAGTAGTTGATGGTGTGCCGGAGGGGTGGGATAATCCACGAGTTTCCGAAATATGCAGTTTGATAAATAGAGGAATAGCACCTAATTACCTTGATGAAGGAAAATCAATTGTTATCAATCAAAGATGTATTAGAGATAATAAAATAGACTTAAATCTGAGCCGAAGACAGTCTAAAGCAATTCCTCCTGAAAAATTGGTTCAATATGGAGACATTTTGATTAATTCAACAGGGGAAGGCACATTAGGACGTGCCGCACAATTCTATCAAAATACTAGCAGAAGAAGTTCTCCTATTTCAGTTGATACTCATGTAACTATTGTCAGAGCTATAGAGAATCACCATTTAGAAGTGCTTGGTTCTTACATCATGTCAAGTCAAGAACTGATTGAAAGATTGGCACTTGGGTCTACAGGACAAACTGAATTGAGTAGGTCAGATATTGGAAGACTGAGAGTACTTATTCCAAATGACGATTTGGCTAAAAGGTTCTCTAAGTTGATAAGACCAATGAGAGAACAAATAGTTCTTCTTTCAAATAAGAATGAAGTCATTCAAAAGACTAGAGACTTATTGTTGCCTCGTTTGATAAGTGGAAAGCTGTCAGTGGAACATCTCCTAGAAGAGGCAAGAGATGAACTAGTGATGGCTGATGAATCCATTCCCCCTTATCAAGGGGGCTAGGGGGATAAAAAAGAGGAAAATGAAAAACAACTATCACTACAACAAAAACCTGAAAACATTCGCTCGTGATCTACGGAATAACTCTACCCAAGCCGAAATCCGCCTTTGGAGTGAATTGCTACGAGCTGGCACCTTAAGAGGCTATAAATTCCTGCGTCAGCGACCTATTGGAAACTACATCGCTGATTTTATGTGCAAAAAGCTCAAATTAATTATAGAAGTTGACGGTTATTCTCATAATTTTAAAAACAATGAAGACAAAGTAAGGGACAAAGAATTGTTGAAGCTAGGCTTTCAAACGGTAAGGTTCTCAGACAAGGAAGTAATGAATGATCTGCCGAATGTGCAGCGAACACTGGAAATGTTTATTGATGAATTTGAGGAGAAAAATAATCATCCCCCTAACCCCCTTCAAAGGGGGAATTAGAAGATATGGCTAATTATCTATCAGAGGACAACATAGAGAAAGCAGACATTGATTTATTCTTAAATCAATTACACTACGATGAGCACATTGATGCCTATGGAAAGAAACTGATAGATCGTGACAGTCTCAAAGAAGTCGTTTTTAAAGCCAGACTTGAGAGGGCCTTAAAAAAGCTGAATCCTAGTCTTACGGATCAAGCAATTGAACTAGCCAAAGAGGAACTGGTAAAATCAAGATCATCAATGACGCCAGTAATGGCCAATAAGGAGATTCACGAATTTCTAAAAGATGGCGTTCCGATAACCTATACCAATCATGAAGGAAAAGAAGAGCCAATCAATGTTAAATTAATTGATTACCAAAAACCTTCAAGCAACGAATTTTTGGTGGTATCTCAGCTGAGCATTGAGTATCAAAGACTGGAGGGAATTACGAGAAGACCAGACCTTCTCATCTATGTAAATGGTTTGCCTCTTGTTTTCATTGAGCTAAAGAATGCATCAGAGAATGTAAAACAGGGATATGATGATAATCTAGCAAACTACAAAGAGGACATACCGCAATTGTTCGATTATAACTTGTTGGTATGTATTTCTAACGGGATCAAAACCCGAATAGGATCTTTCAATGCAGATTGGGAACATTTCTTCCCTTGGGTCAGAAGCAAAGATGCATCTGTTGACAAAACACAATTGACGCTAAAAGAAATTGAGTCACAGTCCGAGGTAGAAAAGAGAAAAATCAGCTTACAATATTTCTGTGAAGGTCTTTTGAACAAGGAAAATCTGGTGGATTATCTGGAGAACTTTGTGTTGTTCAGCAATAACAAAGCAAAGATCCTCGCTAAGAACCATCAGTTCATCGGTGTAAACAATGCCGTCAGATTATTCAGGGAGAATCAAAAAGGAGGGAAGCAAGGCGTTTTCTGGCATACCCAAGGTTCCGGGAAGTCCTATTCGATGATCTTCTATTCGCGGAAAATCAATCGCAAGATTGCAGGTAACTTCTCTTTTTTGGTAATCACAGACCGGACTGATTTAGATGGCCAGATCTATAGGAACTTCCTTGAAACGGAAACGATTCAAGTCAATAACGAGCAAAAAGACAATTATTACAAACCGAAGGATCGTGACCAGCTCATTGGATACTTAAAGACCAATAGGAAATATATCTTTACCCTTATTCAAAAGTTTGGACTGCCAAAAGGACAGCAATTTAAACCTGTTTCAGACCGTGACGACTGGATAGTGATGATTGACGAAGCACACCGCTCTCAATACAAAGGACTCGCAGACAACCTTAGAATTGCGCTCAAAAAAGCCCAATTTATTGCCTTTACCGGAACACCTTTAATTAGAGGTGGAATTACCGAAAAGTGGTTCGGAGACTATGTCTCAGAGTACAATTTTGCTCAAGCAATCGAAGATGGAGCAACCGTCCCGCTTTACTACAAGAAGTCAGTTCCAACAATGGTAAATGTTGAGGAAGATCTGGTAGAAAAGGCAGCAGAGATACTAGCAGAAGAAAACATCTCTGAAGAGGATCAAGAAAAGCTGGATAAGGAGTACTCAACTTTAGTACAGGTTGTCAAACGAGACGATCGGTTAGAGGAAGTCGCTAAACACATCGTGAGCCATTTTCCTTATCGACTTGATGTCGTTGATGAAAATCTGGACCGTAAGCCCATGAAAGCAATGGTAATTGCCATTGACAAATTTACGGCAGTCAAAATGTATGATAAGGTCGAGTATCATATCAAGGAATACATTAAAGAGCTTAAGCGAGAATTAACAAAGACATCTGATCCAGTCGAGAAAGAGAAATATGCGAATGCCATTCACTTCATGAAAGAAACAGAAATGGCGGTTGTAGTTAGTTCCGAAAAAGGGGAGAAGGAGAAGTTTCAAAAGGCCGGACTAGACATTGGAAAACATAGGAAGAGATTGGATATCTCTGATGATGACGGTCGAAATGTTGAGGACTATTTTAAAGATGCCAATGACAAACTGAGAATCGTATTTGTCACAGCAATGTGGATGACTGGTTTTGATGCACCTGCAGTGTCCACGCTTTATCTAGATAAGCCACTTCAAAACCATTCAATCATGCAAACCATTGCTCGAGCTAACAGGGTTTTTGATGCTAAAAAGAATGGTCTTGTTGTAGACTACTTTGGTGTTTTCCGTAACCTCAAGAAGGCTTTGGCCATGTACGCTGAAGGAAGTGGAAGCAATGAGGAAGATGAAGAAGATTTACCGCTAAACGAGTTTGAAGAGCTTATAGGTATTCTCGAAGAAGCTATATCCGAAGGAAAGGAATTCTGTATTCAACATAATGTCAATTTGCAGGAGATCATTGACCTGGGTGAAAAGGGATTCAAAGAAGTGGAGCTGTTCGAAACTTTTGCAAATAGGTTGTTAGTCAATGATGATGTGAAGAAGAAATACAGCCTTTACACCAATTCAATAGTATCACTTTACGACTCCTGTAAACCGGATATTTATGATTATCCGGAGATCAAGAAAATCAAAGAAGTTTTTGAGTATTTGAAGAATGTCATTGACAGAAACAGTGATAATCGGGAGAGAATTGAAAAAGCAAAACGAAGAATAGACGAGTTGCTTGATGAGTCAATTCTAGCCGAAGGATCAATTGCTAATGACCCGCCTGGCGAATACATAATCAAAGCTCATGCACAAATTGATCTAAGCAAATTGGATTTCGCATTGCTACGTGAGAAATTCAAAATCAACGATCATAAGAACATTGCAATAACAGATTTACGTGGGTTTTTGGAAATTAAACTCCAACAAATGATCCGTAAGAATAAGACCAGAACAGGATTTCTTGAGCGATTCCAACAAATAATAGACGAGTACAATGCAGGGAGTAATTCTGTGGAAGAAACTCATGAGAGACTTGTCAAATTGATGGAAGATCTCAGCGAGGAAGAGCAACGGAATGTAAAAGAAAACCTGACCGATGAGGAACTTGAAATATTCGATTTATTGAAGAAAGAAAAGCTCACCAAGGAGGAGCTAAAAAGAGTAAAACTAGCCGCAAAACATCTTCTTGAGCGCTTGAATGAAGAAAAATCAAGCCTGTTTGTAATTGATTGGTACAAATCTAGAACTACACGTTTGAAGGTTAAAAACCGAATTGAGCAAGTTCTTGACAAAGAACTACCTGAGACGTATGAAGAAGACACCTTCAACGAGAAGAGCGATCTTGTATATCGTCATATTCATTCACTAGCAGAACAAGGTAGAGCTTGGGCTGAAGCTTCTTAATAAATACTTTATGAGCTATAACTACAATCCAACTGAGGTCTTAAAGTTGATATCAAAAGGTGAATCGATACTTCTTGAGAATGGAGTTCTCACGTCATCAGCAGCCTTTGGCTTGCTGATTCCTCAGAATGACGCTTAAGGATAAAGCGTTGGCAAGCAAGGCTAGCCGCCCGTATGTTTACAGGCAAAATCCTATCGCTGAGAATGGCGTATTTGAAATCAAGCTGACCATTAATACGGATATGCTCTGAATTGACCAAAAAACAAGGTCTCTCTCCAACGATTTTAAAAACAGGTGAAGAAAGAAATGAGGAATTCGCCAAACGCTTAAGCAAGTTTTTTCTGAACAAGAAATTTCGTCCAGGCAAGTACGAAAAAGACGCTGTTGTATCGTGTGTCAACTATCTTGAAAAACTGGATATTCATGTTTCGTACAGGGTGCAGCTTGTCTTCAAGCACTCAGAAAATCAACTTAGATCTGCTTTTTTAAAGCACAGCGAATCATACGATGAATTTAAATATCCGCCTTTCAAATATTATTGGAATGGACCAATACAATGTTTGTACGTCTATAAAGACCTCAACAATCAGGTCAAGTTTGACTGGGAAAATTCATCGTTTGAATCGAAGGCGCATCAGCTGAAATCCGTGATAGAAATCATTTCCAGAGATATTCTGAACTTGATAGGCAGATAAGGCGCTGAAAATGTCACTTCTTCAGATCAGGTATTGGTTATTACAATTTAAAGGAAGGCTAATACGCCAACAATTCGGAAGGTAGTTTTCCAAACCTCTTTTTAAAGGCTTGGGTAAAGTATGAAACATTACTCATTCCGACCTCGTGTGCCACTTCATTTACGCTACTTTTCTCGTTAAACTCAATCCGGCGCTTGGCGATCTGAAGTCGCACCTCTTTCATGTAGGATGCTGGAGATTGGCCTGTAGCAGCTTTCACTTTTCTCCTTATACTGCTTTCACTGCTGTGAAAGTGGTATCCCAGATCGATAACACTTAGTTTCGAGTTGCCCATGTTTTCGATAATGTATTTATCAAGCTTGTTTTTAAAAGTGGCCATCTCCGACAAAGGGAAGTCTTTGTTGGCATCTATCATGTTTGCCATCTGATTGCCTCCGTATTTAAGAAGAATATTAATTCTATGCTTAAGTTCCTTAATGTTGAATGGTTTAATGATATAGTCATCCACACCCAGATTCAATACATTAAGCTTATCACTTTCAAGGGTACGGGCCGTCAAGAAAATAATGGGTATAGATGCAAAGATCTCCAGTTGCTTTAACGTTTTCATGAAGGTATAACCATCCATCTCAGGCATCATGTAATCGGTGATGATAAGCTGTGGTCTGGGAATAGATTTCAACAAACTCAAGGCTTCTTGGCCATTGACTGCCTCGTAAATATTGTACTCAGTCATTTGATGATCCAGATACCCACGCATGTCATGGTTATCTTCCACCAGTAATATGGTCGGCTTTGCCGGATCCATGGGTTTGAGCGAATTGATCACATGAGACGAACCATTTTCTACTTCCTCTCGGGTATTAGTAGCTTCAAAGGTCAATTTAAAAACCGAACCCTTTCCGATCTCACTGGTTAACTGCACCTGTGCTCCATGCAAGTCCATGAATTCCTTTACAATAGATAGTCCAAGTCCGGTTCCTCCTGTATCACTAGAAGTATTGACCTGATAATACCTGTTAAATACTTTTTCAATATCCTTTTGAGCAATTCCTATTCCGGCATCTTCTATGCAAATAGTGACCATACTCAGGGTCTTTTTTACTTTGACATGGATGTACGTATTGGGTTTGCTGTATTTGATCGCATTGGAAAGCAGGTTGATGATGGTTTTTTCAAATTTCCCACGGTCTATGGGTATTACTACTTTATCAAAAGAGTGCGTAAAGTAGATAGTCTGTCCTTTTTCAGCGGCGTGAGCCTTAAAAGATTCAATAATACCGGCCAGAATAGGAACTACATCTTGTTCTTTCTTAATGATGCTAAGTTCGCCTTGATCAAGCTTAGATAGATCTAGAATTTCATTGACAAGTTGCAACAAATACTTTCCATTTTTCAATGACATATTCAACTGTTTCTTCAAGTCATTGGGTAGTTCTCTTTCTTCAAGTGTATTTTCCAGGGGACCTAAAAGTAAGGTAAGCGGAGTCCTGAGCTCATGCGAAACATTGTTGAAAAAGATGGTTTTCAGCTTTTCTATTTTTTTTAGTTCCTCTTTCTCTTTTTGGAGTTGTGCTACTTCCATCTCTTTAACCGCCACCTTTGTTCTATTCCTGGCATAATCTTGCCCCAGATCGATGACAAAAATCAAATCCCGGTAAACAAAACCAATATACAGGATACCCACAGTGATAAAATGATGAGGAAGTAAACCCCTAAGTGCTAGAAACAGAATAAGCGTCATGGCCAGGCCGATGCTTTGAGCAAGTAAAAACACGCGAACCCTGTAATTGTCTTTTTTTCTCAACTGGATCAGCGCTATCACCATGATGACGTTTGCGATCAGGAGGTAGATGAGGTTGACACCGTCAAAATAGAAGTCACCTGCATAAATGGCTCCGGGAATGGTCAATAGAATGTAGGGGACAGTCATGATCCGATGCAAAACCACGGAATAGTCTTTTAAGCGTAAATAGTAGGAGCTGAATGCTGAAAAACTATAAAGCGTAAGCGTTGAAAAGGCAAATTCTAAGGTGCGATGTACTGGACCCGGTCGCAGGAATTCATCAAAAACTTGAAAATGGAAAATCGAGTACATAATCCCCGATGACATCAGGAATACATAAAAAATATTTTCCCAGGACCTGCTCAGATAGGTGATATACAAGAAGATCAGCAGTAGTACTACTTCCATTCCTGTTATGAGTACAAATGATACTTTGACTTTCAAGTAATACTTTTCGAAATCTTGGTCTGAGAGGTATTCAAGGTCAGTTAAAGAGCGCCCTGACAATGATTCCGGTCTATGGCATGTAAGTTTGACGTAGAAAGTGTCGGTGAGATCAAAATTGAGTGGAATAGCGTTTTTATAAAACCCTTTCGATATTGATCGATCGATGTAATCTACATACCTTCCGGTTGTGGCAGAAGCTCTCCTTTCGTGTAAGCTTTCAAAAGATTCTATTTTATCAAAGAAATGGCAGAGTAAGAGCACGCCTTCTTTCAGCGATTCATTGCGCTCCAGTTTTATCCAGTAGACGGAAGTTGAGTTGTCGAAACCCTGGAATGCCTCAAGACCTTCCCATTCTACGTCACTACGACCGAGTTGCTGGATATCACCCTTATGCACATATACCAAAGGTTCATTGGTCTTTGCTATTCCTTTTGCAGCAATAGTAGATATTAAAAGGAGTGCAATCACCACACCCTTATTACTCATGATGAGATGTTTTGAAGCCTATCATGCATTAAAAATGGATCATCTGGTTAGAAGTTTGCTCATGAAAAGGGTTTTTTGACTGCTGTGCAACAAATATTGACCGGAATTTAACTACCAGACCTCACACCTTTGGATCATTCAATTCGCTGTGTTTTGCACAGTCAATTGGAAGATCAGTACTTACCCCTATATGTAATGGGCGCTTTTAAACAAGTATCTGTGAAACACCTTCAAGAATACTAATCATATAACTAATAAAATCATGAAGGCATTAATGACCGCTTTTTTGTTTTCTACTGTTTTCATTACTCACGGACAGCATCAGTCAAGTCTGGCTTCCACTTCAAATCAATTGGCATTTAATACATCGGATTCTCAAGCCTCCATTAGCCAGCAAGCAAGCTATCCAGGTGGTACGAATGCGTTTTACCATCACCTTAAAAATGAACTGACCTATCCAGAAGAGGTAAGACGCCAATGTAAGGAAGGTTCGGTAGTTGTATCATTCCTGATCAGCAAAGAGGGTTCGTTGCAAGACTTTGAGATTGTGCAATCACTAGGGGAGCCATTTGACAACGAAGCACTGCGGGTGCTAAAGAAAATGCCTCAATGGATACCCCGTGTGCGGAATGGCGTACCAGTAGCCCAAAGATGGATACAGCCCATCAAATTCACATTTCCCGACTAATCAATAAAGCTAAATACCTATGGAAATAGACTTTAATCGCAGTGCAAGTGGTTTTATTGACAATCCCATATTAACCACATGAAGAACTACACATTCAAAGCAACATTTCTGGCTATTGGTTCATTTGCAGCTTTTACCTTTTCACCAAACTATGCCATTGTCACATCGGATCCATACAGCTGCCAAGACCCCAATAACTACCTGGATCCAACGAATGGTGTATCCGGTCAATGCCTTCCACAAGATGTCACCTCTTTGTTTTGGGTAGATACAACTTTAGCCGCCATGGTGAATACATTTGATGTAAGCGACTATCCTCCAGCTGCGCCAGGAAATGATTGTAGTACTACTACATCGAGTAATGAGAATGAAGTTACCCAATAAGCTACTCATTCACTCAAGAGATCCTTATTTAACAACAGGTTCAACACGACAAATGATCGATCGATTGTAAGAAAGATTCGGGATAGGGCACTCTTACGTTTTGAACCTACTAAGCAACTAGAAACAGTAAATGCAGAAATTGCTGAACTTGAACAACGTGTCTCATTGCTAAACCAACTAGCACCTTCGATGTTGGAACGCTTAAAATGGGATCTTCAAATATTCACAAGGAAAAGTGAGATTAACGAAAAAGAAAAATGGCCCTGGCAATAGTTGATTCCTTAGACGAAATACTCTGAAATGTTTTCCATTTTACTCTCCCAGTTGGCACTTTGCTAAGGGATCTAGGGCAAGAGAGCGGGAGTTCTCTTAACACTATCATGAGTGCGTAGAGTTTGTTACTTGGGCATTGACTAAGTTGAGGTGATTTCTAAGGTGATCCGGTGCCAACTGTAAAGCCGTTTCAGTATGTAGCATTACTTTAAATGATGTCTTGTTTAGTAGCACGGACAATGGTAGAGTGGTTAGCAAAAGTGACAATGACATCTTTTGTTCCACTAAAAGGAGTAGTAGTTTGCTGGAACCTGATAGACACTATACGTGGAAGCAGTTCAGAGATGCCCTTTTGATGATACGCTTACTGAAATAGTTTAGCTAAGAGTAGCAATCAACCGTTCAAATAATCAAATGCAACACTGTTGCAATAGATTAAAGATTGCCATACTTTAGCCTTTGTGAAACCTTTAGTTCACATAGCTGCTAGGTTGTTAATGGCCTATTTCCTTGCACTACCTATATTGTTCGGGTGTCATACCCTTGGACATGGGCATAGCAGCGTAGAGGAAACTGGTCATCAGGAAGCGTATGCACAATTCGCTCCTGACTGTGAAATCTGCGATCTTTATTATAGCCAAGCTGCCACCGTAGCGACCTCTTGGCTCTGTTTGATTCATTTTCCATTAGGTTCTCTGGATGCACTATTAGCAGGAAGTGTGATTGAGGTCTGTTCTAACCTCCTGTTTCTTAGAGGACCGCCGTCGGTCGATAGCTTTCTATTCTTATTCACCTGATTTGATTCATTTTCAGTAGGGAATAAAGCTGGATGATACCTACTACGAACAACTCTATTTTACCCCATGCTAGAAGCCATTAAATTATCCAAGAAATACGGAGAGCGCGAAGCGCTTACCGATTTGAATCTTTCCGTAGCAGCAGGCGAAGTATTTTGCTTATTAGGTGCCAATGGTGCCGGTAAAACAACTACTATTAACCTATTTATGAGCTTTATTTCGCCAAGTGCCGGCCAGGTCAAAGTGAATGAACTTGATGTAAATACCCAAGCAATTGAAACCAAAAAGCATCTGGCCTATATTCCCGAAAACCTCAACTTGTATGGCAACCTTACCGGGCTGGAAAACTTGCAGTTTTTTGCTGGATTAGGTGGTGAAAAACCCGATAAAACCTCCGCAAAACAATTGCTTGGATCAGTAGGTCTGCAGGCAGATGCCGTATATCGGCGTGTTTCCCAATATTCAAAAGGCATGCGGCAGAAAGTGGGTATTGCCATTGCTAAAGCAAAGCAAGCGAATAATTTGTTACTGGATGAACCTACTTCAGGGTTAGATCCGCAGGCAAGCAATGACTTCGCACAACTCCTCACTGACATGCGTCAAAACGATGTGGCGATCTTGATGGCCACACACGACTTGTTCCGAGCCAAGGAAAGCGGTACTCATATCGGAATTATGAAGGCGGGAAAGCTCATTCATTCGCTAAACAGTGATGAGATCACCCTGACGGAACTAGAGCATTTGTATTTGGAAACGATGAAGTCACAAAGTCATGCTGAAGCTAGTCATTAAGAAAGAATTCTTGACCGCTTTGCGAGACGTTCGCTTGCAGGTTTCCGGTGTCATCCTAATCAGTCTAATGCTGACAGCAGTATTCGTGGGGCGACAAGGGCAAAAACAGATACAAAAAGAGCGCGTCCAAGCTCAATCTGCCATGTACGACAAATGGGTGAATCAAGGCAACAAACACCCGCACAGCGCAGCACATTACGGACAGTTTGCATTCAAGCCCAAGCCGGTACTGAGCTTCTTAGATGTTGGATTAGATAACTACACTGGGATTTCGGTATTCCTAGAAGCGCACAAGCAAAACGAAGTGTTGTTTAGTGCTTCCCAGGATAGTAATGGTATGACTCGATTTGGAGAAATGACCGCTGCTTTGATTCTTCAGGTGCTATTGCCTTTGTTGATCATCTTCCTGACATTCAACACTTTCAGCAAAGAGCGTGAAGAAGGTACACTCAAACTGATCCATGCGCAGGGCTTGTCTATGAGACAGTTATTTATGGGAAAGGTTTGGGGCACCTACCTGATGGTGTTACTGATCTTTTTGCCGATCATCTTGCTCGCTTATCTACTGCTGGGTCAGCAATCAACTGGTTTAGGTTCTGGAGTCACCACCAAATTCTTGTTATTGACCTCGGCGTATGCTATCTACTTTTTGATATTTGTATTGCTATGTGTTTTGATCTCAGCTTTCGGTAAAAACTCAGGTTTTTCTTTGCTGTCGCTACTTGGACTCTGGATTGCTTCCTGCATCATTATGCCAAAAGCTACCACCAACCTGGCAGACAAAGTGTATCCTACACCTTCGCAATTTGAATTCAAAAAAGTCATTAATGACAAAGTGAAAAATGGTATTGACGGGCATAACCCTTCAGATGTTCGTCTGGCATCTTTGAAACAACAAGTAATGGATCAATATGGCGTTGGAAGCATTGAAGAGTTGCCGGTGAACTGGAGTGGTATTGCAATGCAAGCGGGGGAAGAATATACGGATCAGGTATACGACGCTGAGTTTACCAGGATAGAACACATTTTCAATCAACAGAACCGACTATCCGAGTGGATAGGGTTTGTTAATCCTTATTTAGCGGTGAGACACCTATCTATGGCCTTGGCAGGAACAGACTTTCACCATCACATGGCTTTTGCCAAAGCGGCAGAAAACTATCGAAGGGAATTCGTGAAAAAGATGAATAAAGACATGGAAGTGAATCACAAACCCGGTGTAGCTTATGGAGATTACAATGTGGGTAAAGAAATGTGGTCGAGTATCGAGCCTTTTAACTATAACCTTCCAGGTGCCACTACCATTTTGTCTAATCAATGGCGAAGTATTGCCGCATTGGTCTTGTGGCTGGTGGGGCTATTCTTCGTTTCTTTCATTTATGCACCTAAAACTTCCAGGTTATGAAAACCATACTGCACATCCTCTTCTTCGAGTGGAAAACGCTTTGGCGTAGTAATACACTCAAGGTATTGTTGCTGGTTGTTTTTGGTGCTGGCATCTATGGTATCTATTTTGGCAAATTTGAAATAGACAAGCAAGAAGATCGTATTTCACAAGTCCAAAAGTATGAACGACAGCAATTTGATAGTCTCCTCGTGTGGGCGAAGCTGGATACTTCTATTATCAACAATAAAGAAAAGTACCAAAAGGCTGTTTCTCCTACTGGCTTTGGTTGGAGCAAACACTTTACTTACTATCTGACTCATGAATCATCAGCTACAGCCGGGCTCTGTCTCGGTCAAAGAGATTTATTTCCGGTTTATTACGGGTTTAATGTGACAGATCTCGCTCGTCAGGTAAACACAGGTGAGTTGGCCAATCCCATGAAGCTTTTGACGGGGAATTTTGACTTATCCTATGTTTTTGTTTTCCTTTTCCCACTGTTAGTGGTGGCCTTGTTTTACAATCTCTATGCAGGAGAAAAAGAAGGTGGAACGCTTTCCTTATTACAATCGCAATCTACCTCGCTACGGACGATCCTTTTCGGTAAAGGATTGTTGCGATTGTTGATTGTGTGGGGACTTGCAACTATTTTGTTGATACTAGGGTTTTTACTTCAAGGCATCGCTTTTGGAGCCACGGGACAGCTGTTCTTGCGATGGTCGCTGATCGTTTTGGGATACTGTTTGATATGGACAATTCTCATGGGAGTGATTGTTTGGTTTCGTCAGCGATCCGCTTTGAGTGCCATGTTAGGCTTAGGTGTTTGGTTGATCTTTACTTTGATCACACCCGCGATGCTCAACCTTTTCTTGCTGGCCAATGAGCCTTTGCCTAATCGATCGCAAATGATCCATACATTAAGAACAATGAATGACCAGAACTGGGAGCACCCTAAGTCATATGTGCTAGATAAGTTTTACCCGGATAACCCTCAATTCAATGATGGTGATACGACAGACTTTTATAAGTGGTATTATGCCAGTTTTACATTGCTTGACAAGGAAGCGAAAGTCATGAATGATGAATTTGAGAAACAGATAAAAAAACGGAATTCGTTGATAGAAAAATGGGAATGGCTTGCTCCAGCAGCCATAGTACATGAAAAGCTATCCGAACTATCCAGTACTGACAGAGATAGCCACCTTGCGTTTATGAAAGACGTGCGAGCTTACCACCAGGGACTGAAAGATTTGTACTATGCCAGGATTTTTTCTGGTGATCAATTCACCATCAAAGATCTTCAAACACTCAAAAAGCAACTATGAGTGAACAAGCGATCTTAGGGGACAGAATAGGCATGCAGACCTCTATCATTTGTAGGACTCAATGCATTGCAATTTTACTTTTTCGCACAGGACTTATTGCGCGTCGACAGCACTTTATTTCTGTGCTCTTCGTCTCTGTTTGTCTATCGCTAATCAGCAAAGAATCCGTTGTAGGTTCATGGATTTCAGCGAGCCTAGTCGTTGCTGCTGAGAAGATGGCCGCCTATGCTCGCATTCAAAACGTAAAATGGAAACAGGATGTTTTTGCTCGTTAGCTTTTTGCTCACTTGGACTGCCACCATTCAAGTATCAGGGTGGGAGGTATTTACCGATACTCGCTTCAAATGGCAATGGGCCGAGGAGTTGGGAGCAAAAGTTGAGATCCCCGTTTTCGGTGAAAGAATAAAAGAGCTGGAAGGCAAGGAGATCACACTTACCGGGTATTACCTACCATTGGAACTGGGTGGTGAGCGGATCATTATATCTAAGTATCCCTATGCTTCTTGCTTTTTCTGTGGCGGTGTGGGGCCCGAATCTGTAGCTGAGGTAGTACTCGATTTTGGGCATGCTTCCTTTGTCGGAGATGAGCTGATCACCGTCAAAGGGCGACTAAAACTTAATGAAAATGACTTTGAGAGCTTAGTTTTCATTTTAGAAGATGCCAAAATCGTTCAATCATGAGGAAATTTCTACTGATCGCAGGGGTAGTTGCGTGTACCAGCTCAAATGATGAAAGGCTACTTACGAAAAGCACTGATATTCATGATCTGGCAATCAAGACCGGTAAGCGTGTGAGCGAAAAGATCCAGACGGTCGCCACTCATACCGAGCAGCTCGATGAGCCATTGAAATCACTTTTAAGAGATTCTGTTATGGTACTGACCAAAGACTACGCTTACTGGGAATCTACCATCATCGAAGTAGGGGGTCATGAACAACGAACAACACGACCATGTCGGACATCATCATCACGATCCCTTACCAGACCTTACAGCAGAGCTGATATTGGACATTCAAAAAGACTTAAGAGCTCGAATAGATCAACTCAATATTCGCGCTCAAAAATTACTAGACACACTTGAAAAATAGATGGAATGAACCTATTAAAGAAAAAGAAAAAGCTTCCTGTTACGGTACTTAGTGGTTTTTTAGGAGCTGGCAAGACCACCTTACTTAATCATGTGCTCAACAATCGAGAAGGACTCAAAGTCGCGGTGATTGTGAATGACATGAGTGAAGTCAACATCGATGAAAAGCTCATTGCTAATGGGGCCAAACTCTCCAGAACGGAGGAAAAACTGGTTGAGATGAGTAACGGCTGTATCTGTTGTACTCTCCGAGAGGATCTGATGATTGAAGTAGAGCGGTTAGCCAAAATGAAAAAGTTTGATTACCTGCTTATCGAAAGCACGGGCATCTCTGAGCCGATTCCAGTGGCCCAAACTTTTAGTTTCGCCACGGGAGATGAGCTGTATGACCTCACACAATTCAGTCAATTGGATACTATGGTCACGGTGGTGGACGCGTTCAATTTCTTCAAGGATTTTGGGAGTGCCGATACCATTCTTAGTAGGGAAATGACCGATGATCTTGAAGATGACCGCTCTATCGTCAATCTACTAACCGATCAAGTTGAGTTTGCTAATGTGATCATTCTCAATAAATCTGATCTTGTCACAGAAAGTCAGTTAGGCGTTTTGGAAAAGATACTTTATAAGCTAAATCCTACTGCTAAAATTATTCGCACCTCACACAGCAAAATTGATCCGAAAGAGATACTCAATACGGGATTGTTTGATTATGAAGTAGCTGAACAATCAGCAGGATGGCAAAAGGAATTGGAATTAGCGCAAAAAGGAATCGGCCACAGTCCGGAGACCGAAGAGTATGGGATCAGCTCCTTCGTATACCAAAATGCGAGGCCTTTCCATCCACAAAGATTTTTGGAGTATGTAAGCCAAAATTTTCCGTCTACCATTATCAGAAGTAAAGGGATATTCTGGATCGCATCTCGTCCTGATAAGGCGGTGCTCTGGAGTCAAGCTGGAGGTTCGCTGAAAGCCGAAATATACGGTAGATGGTGGGCCAGCGTGCCCATGAAGCAACGTGCTATGAGTGAATCTTATCTTGAGAATCAAAGAGAGATTCAAAAGAAATGGAACCCAAAATGGGGCGATCGAATGAATGAGCTAGTACTCATCGGGCAGGACATGGATAAGAAAAAGATCATCGCTGATCTGGACAATTGCCTGTTGACAGACATCGAGGTTGTTGGTATGGAAGCCGGTAATGGGTTTCAAGATGATTGGCCAATATGAAGCTACTTACATCCATTCCATTTGTAAAACCAAAACCTAAAATTCCACGACAGGTCATCAGCACCTCGTGGCTGGATCGATGGGAAATACTAAAAGATGATGTCAACTTGTTTTGCTGGAAGCGAGTGTTTGAGCCCAGTATTCTGGCTTACTTAAAAGACTTGCTAGGCCATAATCCTAAGTCGATTCGGCTATCTGTCAACCAAGCAAATATTCCTAATCAAATAGAGAGAGTCAGCGCTCACTGGGACCAGTACTCGACAGTTGATGGTCAGCCTTTTTGGAAAGATATCTCGTATATTGTTAGCGATTTTCTTGATTTTTCAGATAGTGGCATTGGTACCATGCATTTGAGGATTATAGAAGACAATGCTTGCACCAAATTTCATACAGATGGATATCCGCTAAGGTTGTTTACGACCTATACGGGAAAAGGTACAGAATGGCTTCCGGAAAAGGCAGTCAACCGGACGGCTCTCGGCACTGCAAATGAGGAGATTGTGAAGGATCAGAGTCAGATTCACCAAATGGTGGCGGGTGAAGTAGGTATTTTAAAAGGTGAGTTGCCCAAGAGGAGAAAATCGATAAAGGGCATTGTCCATCGATCACCAGAGATTAGTCAAACTAGTGAGAAGCGTATCATTTTACGAGTAGATTTATGAAGTTAAAACCTGTCCATATTATCACCGGATTTTTAGGAGCTGGAAAGACCACTTTTCTCAATCATTTTATCAAGGAACGACTTCCGGAAAGAATTTTTGTTATAGAAAATGAATGTGGCTCTACCAATGTGGATGGTGGGCTTGTCATGGCCGGTGTGGAAGAGGTGGTGGAGCTAAGCGCTGGCTGTCTGTGCTGCTCACTGGCAGATGGTTTACTAGATGTGCTCGCAGAAGCACACAAGCAAAGAGATCAATACGATCGAATGATTATTGAAACGACCGGTATAGCCGATCCATCATCTATTGTTCAGGTATTTTTGGAAAATCCGGCTGTGGAGAAAGCGTACGAACTACAGCAAGTGATCTGCCTGGTGGATGCCGACCAGGTAGAGGAGTGGTTGAAAGAAGCGGAAGAGGCACTTCGCCAAGTTGCTGTAGCTGATGTGTTGCTGATCAATAAGATCGATACTGTTTCTCAAGGTAAGCTGACAAGGGTACTTTCGGTACTCAACGGGATCAATCCACAGGCTAAAGTCTTCACAGGTGAAAATGGAAACTTTCCTATTTCGGAAATCATGAGCATTGGAACAGTAAAGCCAGAAACAGTCGAGCCCTCCGTAACCAAATCCGAAGGTCATCAACATGAGCACGGAGAAAATAACAGCCATAAGATCACAACTTTTACCCTTACTTTCCCTAGTCCATTAGACCTCAACCACCTACAGATGGACCTGAACCGCATCGTGCATCTATATCGTCATCAGGTTTATCGGGTAAAAGGGTTTATTGCTATACCAAACTATCCAAATCGTGTCATTCTGCAGTCCGCTCGAAGTACTTTCATTGCTACAGACGGTACCCCCTGGGAAGATGAAGAAAATCGGGATGGCAAGCTGGTTTTTATCGGTCGTGGATTGAAAAAGGAGGCTTTTGAAAGAATGTTTAATCGGCATTTGGTGGAGTACGAGACCTAAATAGACTTTAACACTGGACTCCAAACGATGAAAGGGCCATTAACTCTATCGCTGGTTTTAACCTGTTCGCAAGTGCTATGGAGTCAAGAAGACCAAAACTTTTCACCACCAGACAAAGCTCCTACTGTTACGGCTCAAAAGGTTCAGGAAGCAATCAAAGTGGATGGTATACTTGACGAATCTTCCTGGCAAAGAGCAGAAGTGATTACCGAATTTTTTCGGATGGAGCCACGGCAGGGAGGAGATTATTTACATGATACAGAAGTCCGATTGATTTACGATGAAAAGAATTTGTATGTCGGAGCTTTTTGCAACGACTCCCTCGGCAAGAAGGGTATTCGCGTTCAAGATTTGAGACGGGATTTTAGCTGGGGTGAAAATGACATCTTCCTCGTACAGCTTGACCCCCAGAACCTGAGGCAATACTGTGTATCATTCCAAACAACACCTCATGGCAACCAAAGGGACTTACAAAGTTTCAACGATCGAAATACGGACAATGACTGGAATGCCTTGTGGTCGGTTAGAACTCATCGTACTGATTCCGGCTACTATGCGGAGTTTGCCATTCCTTTTAAATCGATTAGATATGAGGAGTCCCGCGATGGCATATCCCCGACTTGGGGAATTACATTCAGCCGGTTAGCCCGTAGAGATTATGAACAAACGGTGTTTCCTGCTATACCGCAATCATTTTCTCCTTACCGCATGACCTACGCTGCCAGTTTGGAAGGGCTAGAGTTGCCAGAGCCAAGTGCCAATGTTCGCATCGAACCTTATTTGTTGTATCAGTATGACAACATCGAAGAAGGAGAATCAAACATGTCTAATGGTGATGTGAAACTAGGAGGGGACGTAAAGTGGGCCATTAGCTCGCGTTCGGTACTTGATCTCACCTTTAATACGGATTTTGCACAAGCCGATGTGGATAGGGCCGTAAACAACCTCGAAAGGTTTAATATTTTCTTTCCTGAAAGGCGACAATTCTTTTTGGAGAACTCAGGTATTTGGGCGGGAGCAAGTAATGAATCTGTCATACCCTTCTTTAGCCGAACCATAGGGCTACAAGGGAATTTCAACGCAGCACCTGCTCGTATTGATGTAGGTGGACGCTATACCATGAGAAATGAAGACCGAGCAATTGCCGGACTATACATTCGCCAGGCTGAGACTGCTAATTCGCCAGCGGCAAACTTCGGGGTTGCACGCTACCTTCATAATTATGGTAATGAAAACAACATTGGTGTGATGCTAACTCACCGCATGGATGAACAATCCAGTGAGCTGGGTGTGCAGCAAAGTGACAACACGACCCTGACCATTGATGGATTTGTGCGCCCCAAGGATACCTGGAGTATTTCCTATATGATCTCAGGATCACGTGACAACTCTGATGACACACTGGGAGTCGCTAGTCGAATCTCTTTGAAAAACCGGACAAATCAATATTATCTAGGATATATAACGGACTTGGTATCAGAACAGTACAATCCCGATATGGGATTTGTTTTTCAGAAAAATGTGGTTCGACATAGTCCGGGTGGATACTACATCTGGCGACCCAAAAACATTCCCTGGATCAGGCGATCAGACCCAGGAGTGTTTTTTAACTTGAATCATGATTTTAAAGATCTTGGGCAGTTTCAACAAGCCAATATTTATATCTTCCCCGTGTACACTTGGTTTAAAGACAACAGCTTCATCGAGATCTCATTTACTCCTACTTGGCAAAACATCAATTTTGATTTTGATCCTTTGGGTATCCAGATTGAGCAAGGAAATTACTTCTATACGCGGTATTTGATCCGATACAATACAGATCGGTCAAAAAGATGGTCAGCAGGCGCAAATTATGACTTTGGAAGGTTTTATGATGGATCTAGGAAGACGATGTCATTCAACAGCAGGCTAGCACCTATCCCGCATGTAGCCTTTACCTTTGATTATGAGCGAAACGAACTCAGGAAAATGGGCTTTGAAAATCAAAACCTGAATACAGATTTAATTACCGTAGGTTCACGTTTTGCGCTAAACCCAAGAGTGCAATTATCCGCTTTTTACCAATACAACACGTTCGATGAACAGGGTAGGTGGAACGTACGTACTAGCTGGGAATATCAACCGCTATCCTTTATCTATCTGGTTTTCAATGATACGCAGATTGATGGATTGGACGAGCCTTTTCAAGAGCAGCAGTTTATCGGAAAGGTGACTTTTTTGAAGCAGTTTTAAATCCACTTCTCTTTAAGGTCTTTGTATTTAGTTCTTCCAATAGGGATGAATTTTTCATTGCTAAGTCCAGCCATGTATTTGCTTCCGGATGCTACGGTTATTTCTTTTATCTCAGACATCTTCACCAGATAAGATTTATGGATGCGATAGAAAGTAGGGGACAACAGCTGCTCCAGTTTTTCGAGTGATTTATCATGAAGCTCTTTTGTGCCATCGACCAGAAAGAGTTCGGTGTAGGTGTGTCTGCTTAGTCGATTTTTGGATTACGGCAACCTCAGCATTACAAGCTATTTTCTGTCATAGACTTCGGCTTCCTCAAAAATGTAATTGCAATGATACACATCCTGTCGGTTCAATTTTAATATTCCCTTGATTGTCACGATCTGATCCATCTTGAACCTCGGATGGCCCGATTTCAGTTTTAATTCGACAATAGATTCAGGGCCACCATTGCCACAGAAAAAGCAAGAAGAGTATGGATTTCGGGACAGGATGAAAATGCCCTCACTTGGATTAATAACTAGTATATGGCCTTGGAGAAATACTTCTTTTCCCTGTAAGGCCTTGACTGATGATCCAAAGTGCGGGTAGTAATAATATGCGTCCAATTCCTTGCTGTAGCGATCTGTGAAATTCACATCCTCCAAGGTTTCCCAAGTGATTTTCGCTTGCGAAACACCTTCAATGGTTGCAAAAAACAATGGGAGGATTAGTAATTTCAATATATGCCGGTTCATAAGTGAGTCGATCGAGAAAACGATCTTGTATATCATTGATAGAGAATTCATCTGCGAATTTGCGTAATACTTCAAAGATTAGCGAACTCAATGCAATATTGTTGCATTTGTATTTTCAATATTACATTTGCTCACAGTTTTAAATAGTGAATGCTTCTTTAGTAAATGATATTAAGCGGACTTGAAATAGCAGAAAGGATGGGGAAGGATATAGATATTGATCCTTACCATTCGGACCAACTCAATCCCAATAGCTATAACCTTCGATTACACCAGGAATTGATGGTGTATGACGATCCTGTTTTAGACATGAAAGTGGAAAACAAAGCCTCAAAGCTTACTATTCCTCTTACTGGGTTGAGACTGGATCCTGGGAAGCTTTATCTGGGTCGTACTGTAGAATATACACGTACTGACCATCTGGTTCCAATGCTCGAAGGTCGAAGCAGTATTGGCCGGCTAGGAATGTTCGTGCATGTTACAGCTGGTTTCGGTGATGTTGGCTTTAGTGGATTTTGGACCTTGGAAATCTTTGTGGTGCAACCTCTTATCATCTATCCAAACGTTGAGATTTGTCAGATATATTACCATCATTTAGATGGGGCCTACAGGAACTATCAAAGTGGGAAGTATCAGAATAATTCTGGTATTCAGCCAAGCAAGCTTCATGAAGATTTCGTGCAGGATAAGGTTATTCCGGACTAGTACCATAAGCAAACTTTAAGATTCATCATGGAAACAACGGTAACAGTTAAAAATTGGGAAATAGGAGACAACTCTTCCGTATTAAAGCGTATCCATGACCGCGAATTGAACATCGTTCTTTTCGAAAGAGACATAGCAGCGCTGAAGCATGAAATAACTAACTTAATCACAAGAGATATTGAATTCAGGGCAAGTGGAGACCTTGATGCTGTTTTGACCGCTATTGGCCGAGCAAGTGACCTTAATGATTTTCCGCTAATAAAAGGTGACCTAGAAAGTCTTCTTCATCTTTTCCTTGAAGTAACAGAAACGAAAAGCTACCGGTTGTTTTTTGCTACTATTAGTAGCAATATGTGTAGAAAATTTCACACGGACATCAATGATTTGAGGATGCTATGTACCTACGAAGGGCCTGGGACTTTATGGCTTACTGAGGACAATGTAAATCAGGCGATGGACAACTGTGGTGAGGCTGAAGAATGTTTAGTGATAGATGAGAGTCGGATTCAACAAGCTAATACAGGTACTGTTGTCATTTTGAAGGGAGCTATCTATCCGAAAAAGGGTACAAAACCGATACTGCATAGAAGCCCCACCATCGAAGAGAATAGTGAAAAAAGAGTTTTGCTACGTATCGATACCGATAATTTTGCCAGTTTTTAGATATGTGAGTCAACTCACAGACGATAAAATGATTGTAGGTTGAAGAAAATACTCAGATATCCAGTTATAGCTGCCATACGCTTTTATCAGATAGGTATTTCCCCCTACTTCCCGGCTTCATGTCGACATCAGCCTACGTGCTCGCAATACATGATTGATGCGATTAATGAATGGGGGCTTGGAAAAGGACTTATTCTGGGAATGAGGAGACTTTCGAGATGTCATCCTTGGGGAACTCACGGGTATGACCCGGTTCCGAAAAAGCGAAACAATACGAATAACAGGTTTTAGCATACCTATGCTAACCAAAAAATGGACAGTAATCGTACTTAGTGGATTTCTGAGAGCCAGAAAAATAACCTTCTTAGATTTCTGATTATGAAAGCAACACCTAAAGGGTTACATTATTCAAGTCAGTTTCAAAAAAAAACTTCATTTCAAGACTTAAAATGTGTGTTTTCAAAAATAGAGAATGCCTTTTCATGGAATTTTAATAGTTGACTTGAAGTTATAATAGCTGCGATAATGCTATTATTGCAACAATATTGCATTTACAATTGAAGAGAATTGAAACTTTCACTTAAGCTTAACCTCGACAAGATAGGCATTTGTGCCTCTACAGTATGTGGACTTCATTGCTTACTGACACCATTTATCCTTTTGGCGCTTCCGTTCGCTAGTTTAGCCTTTTTGGCATCTGAAGGCTTTGAGATTGGGCTGCTGATCCTTAGTTTTCTTTTAGCGATTGCTTCATTGGTAGTATCCTATTTTCGAAAGCATTTCAACGTGATGCCAACGATTCTAGCCGGTGTTGGTTTTTTGCTTTTTATGATAGGTAAAGCGATTCCTTTAGAAATAGCGGAGATCATACTCTCTGTAGCTGGAGGAGTGTTTATCGTACTGGCTCACTATAGAAACATAAAACTGACTAAGCAGATCGCTGTGAAATGAAACTGTCATCGACCACCCCAAAGCAGGAAGAAGTGATTTCTTGGATCAGGAACTTCAGGAAAACTTCCGGCGCTATTAAGGTGTCTAGCTATTGCTACAACTGCTTTTTAACGGAAAGTACCAAAACGAAGACATTGATTGTTTTTCCTGAAGAAGTTGATACAAAAGGAATTATAACAATTGATAAGCCACTTGATGAAGTAGAACTCACGGATATCATCAAGTTATGTAAAAGAATTGCCTGGTAGGCTCAAAAAATATTACGCCCTCGAACCTGGATCAGAAATCTTGGTGCTTATATAAGCTCTAGAACAGATTCCATGATTTAACGTTAACTGCAATTAGTCAACTTTCTCCTATAAGTACATAAGAGAGAAGAGGATAAGCGGCTTCAGTATCTGGCGATTGACCTAACGCCTCTGAGCGCCGCTTTATGATTGGTTCATTCCTTTTTATTAGCTCCATGATCTCTTGTACAAACGAAATATGGATGCATATGCCTCCTGCAATTGTAAGGAAATGAAGCCGCTATTGTTAGAGATTCTTCACTTCCACCACCTCAAAATTTCTGGCATCAAAGTAGTCATCCAACCCATAGTCCGTATTGATGATGATACCGCCTAACAGCGCCACTTTGTCCACATGGAATTCGTTCCTACATGACTTTAGATGATTATGAATTTTTTGATGAATCACTTCATATGTGGCTTCGGTAATTGCTTTTTCCGGATTTTCGCTTTCCAGAATTTGCTCGCGATAAGAGATTAAGCTCTCTTCCAACTTCATTTGTTGATAGTCATCATCGCTCAAAATAGGGGCGTAGCTGCTGTCTTTTAGTCTATCTAACGCCAGCATAAGCGCACCGCAGGAGTTGCCTGTATGCTCTTGCCTTGGCCTGTACATTTTGCCGAGGTCACCATCCAGAGTTATTCCGATATGAGGGCCATAAAAAATAAAGGCACTTCCCTCATCTGGGATATGATGAGCAAAAGCTGTCATACCTGTCTGTCCTGCAAATGGTAAACCTCCAAGACCTCCCATGATAAAGGGGCCGAATAATACGTTGAAGAAGGTTGTAGAGGGTACATTGATATCATCCGAACATACGGAGGTTGCCATTAACACTTTAGAAATATCAAGCTTATGCTCGATCTGCATCTTTCCCAGGTAATGAATGGAGGTGTCTTTGGCGTCTTTTGCATTTGGAAAAAACTCCTTAACGACTTTATCAAATTTTCTTTGTAACATTTTCTTGAATTAAGGGTGAAACCGATTCGATGAGTATGATTTTAACCTTTAGGTGAATATAAGGGATAATATTTTTAACATACAAATGTTTGCTGTTCGGCTTTTTGCTTTGAGCCACTTTCAGCTATTCTTTCGCCAACTATCTGACTTCAGGAAAAACAAAAATCCCAACTTATGGAAATATTTTATGCTTTAATCACTTACTTTATTTTTCTACAGGTACTGTTCATCTAACTACAAAATAAGATATCCTTATGGAAAAGCTTTTGTCTGCAACAAGAAAGGAACTGGACATTGAACTAAATGTAATTGAGGGGGAGATTCCCCGTACAATTCACGGTTTCATGTTCATTAATTCTGCAGTCGGGAGCATTAATTCTGGCGGACTACCATATGAAAGAGGTAATGATGAATTTAATACGCCTATTTTCAACGGAGATGGTTATGTGGTAAAGTTGGATTTTACCGAAAAAGGTAAAATCAAGCTCAAATCGCGGCTCATGAAGACCCCAAGTTATTACGCTGACGAGGCCCTTCGGGAGAATGGCCCTGCCCGTGATAATAAGAAATATGAGGGGTGGGAGTTCAAAAATAATGGAATGGCCAGGATGAGCAAGGTCCTTGGTCAGCGCAACCAGGCTAATGTCGCTGTGGTCCCAGTCAAATTTCGTGAAAGCGAGCCTCTGAGAATGTTGGCAACCTATGAAGCAGGAAGACCCTGGGAGATTAACTCAGAAACACTAGATGTTATTGCCCCTGCTGGTAAGTCAGAAGATTATCTTTCGCTTGTTCCAAGTTGGTTTTTAAGATACCCATTTCCGGCGGTGTTATCCAGCTCACATCCGGTGTATGACTTTGAAACCAAGGAAATGTTTACTGTCAGTTTTATTCAAGGTATGGATGTGATGTTGAGTCTTAAAAAGCTGAGATTCAAGGCTGTAGAAAACCCAGTAGAAACAGAAAGAAAGCTCGTAAACGCTATTGATAAGGCGCTAGAATTAGAAGGAGAGGAGCGTAGAAACCACTTCAAATCGTGGTTGCTAAATGCACATCCAAAGGACGACCAGCACTTTAGTGAAAGCACAAAAATCGGTTTTTTAGAGGGGCTCAAGGATAAATTTGTTCAGGATGATGAAGTACGTCTTTTGAGATGGGATGGTACACCGGATCTAAAAAAATGGCGAGTGAGATGTGATGGAAAGGATATCAGTATTACCCAAAATATGCACCAAATGGGTATTACGGAGGATTACATCATTCTTTCAAACAGTTCATTGAAGATCAACCTGAGTTTGATGTTCAATTATCTATGGCCACAGTATCCACACCTTGAAGAGAAACTTAGAAAGTTGCTATCCAGTCCCATGATACCACAGTCAGAGTTGTACTTTATTAAGCGCAAGGATCTCAAAACAGGTGATGATGTCGTTTCTGCTGTTAAGGCAATTATTCCTCTGGAAACGGTACATTTCACACCCAATTATCTTAATCCAAACAACCGGATCACCGTTATGACGGCGCATAATACGGCTAACTGTCCGGCAGAATGGATACGGTACTTTGATAAGAGGCTGGTAGATGGAGAGCCTGTTGACCCTGATCATTTGAGCTACCTCTCTACGGGGCAAATGGATATTGGCAGAATGGGTAGAATGGTATTTGATGCAGAAACAGGGGAGTTGCTGGAAGATCAATCCGATGTACTTTTTAAAAAGGGAAACATAGAAGAACCCGAAAAGATCGGCCCACATACTTGGGGTGTAGGACTCTACTCATTTCGTGGCTATGAGGAGTTGATGCCACGCGTACGCGAGATTAAAAATATTTACTGGCAGATCTTCGGATTGGATCGCAATTTCCTGACGGAATTTGTGTACGAACTATATCGAGATTACCCTAACAGAGTAGCTTCCGTGGAAGAGATAGAAAGACTCACTAAAGAAGGCGTGCCCATAGGCCTGGCCAGGGTGGATCATAGTGAGCAGGAAATGGATATTAAGGACTTTTATCTTTTTGAAGAAGATCATCACATGCGCTCTATTCAGTTCATTCCCAATGAAGTTCGTAATCCTGCAGTGACTGAAGATATGGATGGGTATATTCTATGTACCATAAAAGTACCTGAAGAGAAGCAGGGGCATTACACGAGTCAGGTTTGGTTATGGGATGCTACTCACTTGGCAAAAGGTCCGGTGTGCAAGCTTGCACATGACCAATTATGTTTTGCGTATACTTTTCATAGCGTATGGACCTCCGAAGCTGAATTTACCAACCCGAAGGATCAGATTGATATCATCGATGATATTGATGATATGGTGAAGTTGATCATCAATTCCAATAAGCAGGTTAAAGTAGAGGCGTTTATGGATGATTATGTATATCCTCACTTTGCCAATCAAAAGAACAAGATTGCTGACAGTGATCCTGCTGATTATTTAGGAAGGATTCACAAGTGGACCGCTAATTTGTTCCGAAAGGAGAAATATCCGTATGAGACAAAGTTTAAAGAGAAGAAAAAGTAAAGGTGTATCCTGCAATCGATTTAGGCCCTCCGAATCAACTTTATGGTAACCACTCGCCATTCTAATGAAGATGCATAGCATTTACATTACATAAGATCAACGCAGCCCTAAGGTGTAATATCACTAGGTGTAACAACAAAAAAGTAAGACTGGCAATAGAGTTGGCTCGAAAGCCCATAGATGGGCTTGGGGTTGTTTGAGCATGAGCATCTACCTTCTATCAATTGGAGGTCGCACATTTATATATTCAATTTACGTGTAGTAGACTGTTTGTATATCCTATTCGGCAAAGTCTTTAAAATCAGAATTCTAAATTGGGCCACAAGAATTCTGTAAAATTTAATGGCAATGAGAAAACTTTTAATATTATCAATTTTTGTGGCAAGTACTAGTGCAATTGCTCAAACTACTTATAAAACTGTAGATAAGTTACCCAAGGGTTGTGAACTTTATTCTGACACACAAAAAGGAAAAGAAATTTGTGATCGATACAATTGGATATACTATCCACCTAAAAAAAGAGCTTCATTTAAAGACGCACTAAATTCATCAATCGATAGTAATGTGGGGACTAATATGAGTGAGGAAAGAGAGGCCAGCAGAGAATTACCCTGCGCTGATATAATAGGCGAATTCAATATTGGAGCAAATGATAAAAGATTTCATGAGGGATATTATTATATCTTAAATGTTCCAGGTGAACAATTAATGTTTGCTTCCAAGCCTTATGTAGACCCGTACCTTATTAAGGAAAAAATAGCCAGTGAATTGGATGACTTCAAGTCTACCATAGAATATGATACCCAATTAGAAGGAGTCAAGGAGCTTAAACGTTTCAACGACGGCCGCACCCTAAGCAACAAGGGGAAAACTTATAACGGAAAATCCACTATTGTCTTTGATGACTTCGAAAGTGACAGGATTTACATTGAAAAAGGGAGTGAGTTGGATAGGGTCAGGTACAATTTTAAGTCTAAGGCCTTCAGAGGTTTTTATGAGAAAATCGTGAAACTTGATGATGAGATGAAAGAAGCTTCCAAAGAATCAGGTTTATACTTATATCGCTTTACAACGACTTTTTACTACGCACCGAGAAAGTCCGAGCGATACTTAGGAGAAAAAGACAATGAAGAAAAAAATTGCTATTATATATTGTTTGAATACAGTTATAGAAAAAAAGGCGGTGGGAGTAAAGATGAAGTCGATGAGAAATTCTACTTATTTGAAGATGGATTCAACTTTGATGCGCTGTTCAAGTAACTCTATCTAGATTATAAAGAAGGTTACATCCTAGTTACTATTTGTGAGAGACCCCAATGCAAGCATCTCAGGATGAAGCCATTCAGATGCGGAGCGACCCAAAAAATAGAAAATTGTCCTGGAGCTATTAATCGTTTATTTGTAACACCATTTGATCTTATGCATCCAATGAGTAAAAGATATATGATATGCATAACCCATTGACAGAAAGATATTCAGAAGAAGAAAACATAGCGTTGGTTCGTAAGTCCTTGAGTGGAGATCGTAAGGCACTGGATCAGCTTGTCCGATTACACCAGCCATTCATCTATAATGTCGCTTGGAAAATGGCCTGGGAACCTGATGATGCCCTGGATCTGACTCAAGAAGTCCTCATTAAGGTAATCACCAAGCTCTCACAGTTCAACTTTGAGAGTCAATTTAGAACCTGGCTATATCGCATCGTGGTGAATGAGTTTTTGCAAGCCAAAAGGAGAAAGGGAGAAAAGCAATTCTCTACTTTAGAAGATCATGGAAATAGGCTGGATGCAGTTCCTGGGGAGGATTTAACCGTGGAAGAAGAAATAGAACTCAAAGAACTGACAGAAGAGGTTCAGTTCAGGTGTCTTTCAGGAATGCTGATGTGCCTTACCAGAGAACAGCGGTTGATTTTTATTTTGGGAGATACCTTTGGAATTGATCACAACATTGGAGGAGAAATTTTTAATGTTTCCAAAGAGAACTTCAGAGTAAAACTTCATCGGGCAAGAAAGGAACTCTGCAATTTTATGGATAATAAGTGTAGCTTGATCAACCCGAAGAACCCTTGCCGGTGTGCCAAAAAGAGTAAGTTCTTTTATAAACAAGGTCTTTTGTCCGAAGATAAGAAAACCTTCAATGTGGGGTACAAAACAAAAATGCTGGATTATGCTTCAGAAAATTATAAGGCATCCAGTGAGGCTGTGTATGAAAAACACTCTGACCTATTTCGCAATCATCCGGCCAAAGACCAATTTGATGCAGACACAGTAATTGAAGAGATCTTGAATGATGAGAATCTGATGCATTTTTTTCAATAAAAAAGCTGACACTTCGATTAATAAAGCATGCATTCGCATGCTTTTTTTATTTGCTACTGTAACACCTCAAACATCACTGTATCTAACTCTCAAATCAACAAAATACAGTGATGAACATAAAAAAAGAAATCATAGTGAACAAACCTGCCAAAGAAGTTTGGGAGGTCTTGGGCGATCAGTTTCCAGATGCCTACAAATGGGCTCGAGGGCTGGATCATTCACAAGGTCATGGAGACCCTTTTGATGGAACCCCATGTAACAACAGAACCTGTGAGGTTCCAGGATTTGGAAAAATCCAAGAGGCAATCAGGAAGTTTGATTCGAACAAACACATTCTTGCGTATGAGGTCACCCACGGGTTTCCCGGCTTTATTGCTTCAGCGGTAAATACCTGGAAACTTACACCCCAAGGTTTCAATACCAAGGTGGAAATGAACATGGAGATGCAAACCAAGGGAATAAAAGGTGCTATCATGGGACCCATGATGAAAATGAATCTTAGCAAGACTGTGGCTGGGGTGCTATCCGATCTTAAAACCTACGTGGAGACAGGTGAACCTAGTGAGCAAAAAGCAAAGGAAATAGCCAAGGCTTCCATGAAAGCAGCATAGTTCAGTTAATAAGAAATAAGTAAAAGTTATGAAAACAAAAATGATAAGTGCAGTGCTACTGCTGATTGGGACAGTTGGTATAGCCCAGAAGATGGACAAAAAATATAAGTCTATAGAGGTGGAGATAGAAATCAACGCTCCGGCAGAAAAAGTATGGAATACGATGGTAAAGGACTATGGAGCTATATCTAATTGGTCACCATACATCTATGCAGCCAGCTGTGAAAATGGATCACTTCAAGGTGTGGAAGGTGCTGAAAGAAAATGCGATCTCAACGAGAACGGGAGCCGATGGGTTCATGAGCGTATTGCCTCTATTGATGATAGGAAGATGGAAATGAGGAACATCATACTTGATGGGGCAAAATTTCCTCTTGACAAGGAAAATACACAGGCGTACTACAGGGTGAAGGACAATGGAAATGGAACTTCTAAAGCTTCCTACTTGATGGAATTTAGGGGAAAGCCTGCTATCATGACTGGCATGATGAAAGGGAGCTTTAAGAAAAGTCTTGAAAACAATCTAAAAGGTCTGAAGCACTATGTGGAAACGGGTGAGGAGGTGACTCCTGCGAATGACCGGATCAAGGGCATTAAAGATTTGTACAGGGTAAATCATATATCAAAATGAAAGAAACACTAAGAGGATTTAAAATGGATGAGGTGGGAAATGAACCAACGGAAGTCCAGGAAGTATTTGATTGGTACAGGGAGAATTTTGGTTTTGTACCCAATCTTTCGAAAGTACTAAGTGCATCTCCAGCAGCATTGCGGTCATACTGGCTCACACAATTAGAGTTGTCCAAACACGGCTTGCTGACACCAGCAGAGCACAACATCATTCAAATGTCCATTGCAGTGGAAAACAAATGCAAATACTGCACTTCAGGACATCAAATGGCGGGGGTGCAGTTTTTTGGGTCGGAAGAAGAGGATCTTATAGCGATCAGGAATGAAGGAACTATTCCTTCTTCAAAATTTGATGCGCTTCGATCATTCACACTTGAAGTGTATAGGAACAAAGGTCGTATTTCCGATCAGGTCTTGGAAAGCTTTTTAGCGGAAGGTTATACAAAACCACAGGCTGTAGAGGTCATCACCAATATCGGCGTAAAAGTCATGTCAAACCTAACCAATCAACTGACGATGACAGAAGTTGAGGAGCCATTCGCTCCACTTTCTGAAGGGCTTTTCGAAGATGTATTGAACTAATAATTGAACAATAAATAATAAACAGAATGAAAATTGGAAATTTAATCTTACTGCTTGTTGCCGTGATGGCAACCGGAAGCATTAGCACAACTTATGCACAGAATTCTGATGCAAAAAAAACCTATACAAAGGTAGTTGACGCTTCAGCGGATAATGTATGGTCAGTATTGAGAAAAATGGATCAGATTGACAAATACTCGCAGAATGTTGCACGTGTTGAATGGTCCGGAAATATGGGTGTCGGTGGGTCCAGAAAGTGTTTTGCCCCTGATGGTCAGGGTTATTTCAAAGAAAATATAGTGGCTTATGATGATACCAATAGAACCTTCAGCTACTCTGTCGTAGAGGGTGTTCCGGTAAAGGGAATGGTTAACTCATGGAAAGTTGTGGACCTTGGATATATGAAATCAATGGTGGTATGGACTACAAACTATGATGAGTTTATAGAAAACCCTCAAATGACATTCGACCAGTTCATGGGTTTCATCGACTCCTCGCTCAATGAGTTTGTTGGAAATGTGGTGGCTGAGGCCAAAATGTGAGGTAGTTTTTAAAGTGTGGTGGTAGTGGCTGCCACACTTATTTTATTAATGCATTCAAAGATTATCTATGAAAAAAAGAATATTACTTGGATCTATCGTCACGCTTGCCTTGCTGGCTATCATTGGGTTCATTGCTCAGTACAGATCGAATCAATCATTCGTTCATATAGAAGGTGAAATACTTATACCAAGACCCGTAGCGGACGTTTGGACTTATATAGCTACGGATTTTGACAAGATTCAAGACTATTCAGCAGGAGTAAAGAAGTCATATTATACTAATGGTCACTATCAGGCAGTAGTAGGGGCTGAGCGAAATTGTGAGGTCTTTCCGGAAGGCTATATTACCGAGCAAATAACCGAATTCGATGTAAATAATCGAATGCTAGCGTTCGAGGTTAAAGCTGGTGATTTGCCCATTGATATTGCTGTTGGAACCTGGGAGCTATATGAAGTTGAGGGAGGAACAAGAGTTGTTGAGAAAGTTGATTTCAGAATGAAATACTTCTTTATGAATGGACCGGCAGAAAAGAATTTTCAGGAGGGTATTAATCAGAATCTTGCCGGATTAAAGAATCTGGTTCTAAATGGGACGTCTGCCACACCTGATAACATATCTTCTATCATGTCCGAGTATTGGGAACAATAAGGCTAAAATTGATCGCATGACTAAATCCTATCCTGTTTCTCGGCTGCATCAGAGGCTTCAAGTTTTTGTAGAACATGTAAAATTGGCTGATTCCGAGGACGTATGGTGGCTCAATGATAAGACATACGCTACCGCCAAACCTTAGATATATTGTACCTAAGAAGAACGTAGTTCAGGATTTTATACTGTCTTCGGAATTTCGAAAGAATGAAAGTCCTATCTCATCACTTCGCTTATCAGTAAAGTATCCATACCGAATTGAAATTGAAGAAGTTGGATGGCTTTATAAGGGGTTGTTGCATGGAAGCAATGAACTTGGCGAAATGATTGCTTTCAATCCAGCTGAAGTGAGCTTTAGATTAGACCCCATTAAGAATGGATCTAAAGTCTAAAGAGGTAATTATTCTCTTACTCTGCTGTTCGGTTTTCAAGTGCTGAATTGTAGTCTAAGATTTATTTTGGTTTACACTAGTTCTGATACTCTATTTTAAGAATTTTCCATACAAAATCACCCATTTTGGTTTTAACTATTGCTTCATCTCCAACAGTTTTATCAAGAAGCGCTTTAGCCATTGGGGAGTCCATAGAGATATAATTTTTATTACCGATAAGCTCTTCGTAACCTACAATTCGAAATCGTTTTTGAAGACCTTTCTCTTCATTTTTAATTTCTACCCATGCTCCAAACATCACTTTTCCTTCTTGATTGGGGTGATAGTTAATGACTTTAAAGTCATCAATACACTTGCGTAAATAGCGAAGGCGCTTATCAATCTCTCGCAGACGTTTTTTGTTGTAGTGGTAATCGGCATTTTCTGAACGATCTCCCAAACTTGCAGCCCATGCCACCTTAGCGGTAACGTCTGGACGTTCTACTCGCCACAAGTGATCATGTTCTTCCCTTAATTTTTCGAGGCCTTCGGGAGTGATCATTTGCGAGCGATTGAGTTTTGGTAGCGTTGATTCAGGGATTTTTCGCCTCATAAGTAGATCTTATTTTGAAAACCTTCGCAAGGTAATATAATGATGTATTATATAACAACCCAGCTAGAAGCACTACACCAAAAAAACATCAATCAGAAACGTGCACGTCAAAGTCCAGCTCTGCTGGTTAACATAATATCATTATATAATCTAAGCTGACAGATATTCGTCAAACAGCATAGCAGTAATAAATAACAACTTTGTTATATAATTTATATTATGTTAAGTAAACGATTATCAATAAAAAAGGCCAAACTGTTAAGAATGGCCTCTTTATTTATCACCTGTACTGCTTATTCTACTTTTACTAATTCGTCAGAGTTATTTGCTAGTGGCAAATCTTTTACTCCTTCTGCAATATATGCATGCAACATCTTCTTCTCTACCTGCGTCAGTTTCTTCCATATTTGCGTCAATCTACCAATTCCAGGATAGACTTTGGCTCCATTCATCTCATCTTCTACTCTGTCCAGAAAGTTGTGATAACTGAAATCTTCAAAAAAAGACTTAGTATGAATCAGCTCATCCAGCTCTATAATCTTCTCCGCTACTGATTTCAAGATTGGGCTTATCTCGCTTCTAAGGGGTCTGGTTACCTTTATTCGGTACTCAAGTTTCTCAGGGTCTAGCTGAATCTTTTCTACGAGTTCATAATCTCCTTCGAGCTTCTTCCACATGGCTTTAAGCTCGTCCATACTTGTTGAATAAATGCTGATCATCTGGTCGGTCGTTTGCTGGTGTACGTTTTGGTTATTAAAAGAGTCTTTTTTACGTTTATTATGAAACTAAACTCTACAATATCCGGGTCTTTTACATCCTGTAGTGGTTGGACAGGAAAAAAACACGTGTGAACAAGTCACCTCGGTTTACCGAACCATGTCTAATAAAGGCCTACCGCAAAGACGGCGTCATTGGTAAAAAAGCAGGACGCTCTATAGGTTTGACGTGCTGATGAATATAGTC
>JAHCMJ010000061.1 GCA_019192485.1 Cyclobacteriaceae bacterium HetDA_MAG_MS6
CTATTCGCCTCAAGCCATGCAGCTAGATGGTACAGTGGCACACCATGGCGTAGGGATCAGCCTGAGTAGTGGTAAGTTTGCTGTAACCTTCCAGAGTGATACTCCTCCTGCAGGATATGAGTGGGGGCCTCAGATGGTTAAATATGTAACGAGCGATGGCTCAGTGATTGACGACAATGGCGGAGTTGAAGTACAAGGGATCCACGGAAGTGCCAACAATGGTAGCTATGGAGGCTTCGGTTCAACAGACGGTGTTATCATCGTAGATGATCAAGATAACATTGACCTAATTGCCAATGTTGATGATAGTCTAAGAAATGAAAGTGGCTATTGGATCGGCACGATGAAAAGTCATGTTAACAGCGAGCTTTTTTATGGAAGAGCGCGAAACATTGGTGTTTACACCATAAATCCTGCACAAAAGACCATGTCACTTCTCTATGAAGGAAAAGATGTAGAGGGAGACATGTTTAGCTTCAACGGCGAGTTCTACTTACTCCATACCAATGACGGGAAGCTGAGGGTTTATGATGCAAATACGGCTAATCTCATTGCAGAGAGACAAGTGGAGATGGCAGATATCCCTGATTCTCCGTTTGCTGAAGCGGGACGACTGGCATTTTCAGAAGTGGCCCGTTTACAGCAACTAGAGGAGGAGAGTCCGGTGTTGGTATGTTCAGATAAGTATCTTTATGTATTGGCTCCTAATCGAACTGATATAAAAGTACTGTCTATAGCTGATTTGAGGCATGTGCACACCATAAGGCTTGAAAATGCTGTTCAAAGTATTGCAAAAAATGGCTTTACCACTTCTTAATTCCTTTTAAGAAAGCAAAGATTACCATTGAGGGCCATGGTGAAGTATCATTGTACTTCGCTATGGCCCTTTTTCGAATAAGTTAGCAAAAGGTTACCCGAAATTAACCTGATACCGAGTACTTCGTCCTCTGCCATATACCAGAAAAACTCCCTGCTCAACTAAATGCTGCAAATCCCTGGTAGCCGTTGCTTTGGTAGTTTTGGCAATGGTCATATATTTTTTTGCACTCATACCACCTTCAAAGCCAGTTGGTCCTTCTTGCAGCATGCGCTTTATGACACGTATCTGTCTTTCATTGAGCTTGTCTTTGTAGTGATCAAAGAACTTAGACTTTTTGACGGTAAAAGCAATTAACTCCTCAGCTTCGGTTTGGGCATTGACAACCACTTGAACAAAGTAATTGATCCAGTCGGTTAGATCATTGGAGGATTGCGCTTCCTTCAATGCGGTGTAGTAATCATTTTTATTAGCTTCAATCGTTCTGGAAAGGCTAATTAAAGCAGGTTTACCCATGCTTTCGGATAGCACTTTCTCAGAAATAGCTCGACCGATACGACCATTCCCATCTTCAAAGGGGTGTATCGTTTCAAAATATGCATGTGCAATTGCCGAACGAACAGGAGCTTTTTTTATTTCATGTACTCCACCAGGAGCAGTATCATTAAACCACTTGATGAATTGCTGCATTTCTTCGGGAACCCTTTTAGAAGGTGGTGCTTCAAAATGTACCTTTTCCTTACCTATTGCACCTGAAACCACTTGCATGGGGTTTTCATGAGTTCTCCACCGGCCAGCCTTAATTCCTTTACTTCCCTTCATGATCATTTTGTGCCAGTTGAAAAGCATTTGTTCACTCAATGGCTTGTCATGATTTTCTCTAACACTGATCATTAGCTCCGATGCGCCTTCTGCCCGAAGATCACTGACCTTATTAATATGGGTTGTAAATCCCAGATTTCTTCGAATGGAGGACATCACATCTTTACGACTTAGGTATTCATTTTCAATTTCGGATGTTTTAATCGCTTCTGCGACCATTAGTTCAATCACCGCTTCCTGTCGAGAGTCATTAGATAATGCTTCAAATAAGCCCGCACTTTTTCCTAATTTCTGAGCCAAATCGATAAACAACTCGTCAATTTGAGACGTGTCATATTTGAAATTAGGCCAATCTGATTGTTGCCAATTGTACATTCTGAGCCAATTAGAATTTTTTACGGCTCAAAATTAATAAAAAAATGAGCCGATTAATAAATTTATTTGACTCCTCCACAAACACCCTTCATCCATTCCAAAGGTTTCGCCATATGATAGTCAAGATCTTTTCTCTTTATTGATTCATTTCCTTTTCGTGGTATGTCGTCACCGTATAGTGGTGGAGAAAAATTCAAGAAGATCGTTGATTGAATCCTCCAATTTTTTAAAGCATTGATTAAATTTCGATTAATGTCTTTCTTCGACTTCATCGCTTTCATGGGTTTTCTTCAAGCGTTGGTTATAGCAGTTGCTATTTTCTCGAATAAGATATTTCAAAATGCGACGAACAAGTATTTTGCTTACTTTCTAATTCTCCTGTCCATTATCGGGTTTGATTCTCGTTTAAGCGAGTATTATACCGAATTGGGACCATTTTGGGAGCTTCTATTTGATATCCTGGGAGATGATATTCCTTGGGTGATGCTGGTTTACCTTCCGCTCTTTAAATTCTTCACTATCAATTCAGACTACACCTTACCGTTCAGTGTGTGGTGGTTGAGTATCCCTTTCTTCCTTTTCACAATCATCAATGGCTTTATTGACCTGGATATGGAATTTGGAGTCACGTTGATTCCATATTTTACGGAGCACCGAATGGTATTTTACGAATTGGAAGACTATATTTCTCTTCTACTTTTTTCGGGACTTCATTTATTTGCTTTTTTCAAATTCGTTGGAAATTCAGAAAACAAGTGGTTAATAAGGCTTTGGTGGTATACCGGTTTACTCATGTTCGTATGGGGTATTTTGGTCGTAGACCAAACCTTTTTCGATGATGCGTTCTTTCAAAGTATCGAAGTGGTCTTATGGGTATCTGTCTCCGTATTTGTTTATTGGCTAATGTACTCTGGATTGTTTCAATTCAACCTTGCCAATAACCGAAGAGAAATAAGAGATAAACTCGGAGCCGTCACGCTAGAAGAAACGCCAAGGAAGACTGGTCTTTCTGTAAAATCCAAAGCATACTTCGATCAGTTAATGGAGCTGATGCTGGTCAATAAACTTTACCGAAATCCTGACCTGGGAAGAGAGGCTCTGGCTGAAGAACTGGGTATCAGTACAGGTTACCTCTCTCAACTAACTAAAGAGTATGCTAATAAAAGCTTTACAAACTTCATAAATGACTTTAGGGTGGAGGACGCCAAACGAATGCTAACAGACACCACTTTCGACGCGTATGATCATCTCTCCATAGGGCTGGAAGCAGGCTTTAAGTCAAAGTCAGCTTACTACACCACTTTCAAAAGCTACACTGGACAGACACCCAGCCAATTCAAAAAATTGTCCTGATTTGTTCAAATTGTTCTTTTCCGAACTTCATAAGGAGGCACTCAGCCTAATCTTGTCCCAAAAAGAAGTTCATGTCAAAATCTCGTTACTCAGGAGGCATCCGCTACGTGATGCTTATATTCTCTTGGTCCATAGTTGGATTTGCCAGTGCCCAAAAGATCAAGACAGTTTCCCTCACTTTGCAGACCGAGTCTGTTTCTATTCCATTTACACGGATTGGGGAGATCCATCCGGGATTAGAAATCGGTTTTAATCTGAGTGAAAAAGTGAAAGCAAATTCCACGCGGAGGTGGAATGGTTACATAGGTTGGTTTTATCACCGTGACTTTGATCAGAGCGTCTATCTGCGAGGTGAATACGAATTTTCTTACCCATTGAAAAACACAATAGCATTCCATTTACCGATTGGACTTGGCTACATGCACTCTTTTCATACCCGTCCGGTTTATGAGCAGAATGATGATGGTAGTTTTTCTGAGAAAAGGCAATGGGGAAGACCTCATGCCCTGTTCAACATCGGTTTGGGAATGAGCTATTTGAAACTTGGAGCAGTTACGCCATTTATCAAATACGAAACGTTTGCACAATCCCCATTCGTAGCCACTATTCCCGTAGCTCCCAGAAACTTTTTCAAAATCGGCACATCCATTAAAATCAATTAAAATGAATAAGTATTTATATATCATCATTGCGCTGGCTATGCTTGTTCAATGCCAAGAAGTAGAGGTTCGTCCTGCAAGTTTTTATGAGCGTGCTGCTTCATTCAATGACTCAAGTGCTACACATCCTAACGCTTCTGTTTATCAGGCAATCCTCAATAATCACCAGCGACAAGGGATTGTTGGTGCAACACTACTGGTGAAGGACAGTCAGGGTCTTTGGGTAGGGGCCGCGGGATCTGCTGATATAGCCAGTGATGCACAAATGAGTCCGCAAGCTGTGTACTTCATTGCCAGCATAAGCAAGGTTTTTACCTCAGCAGCAGTTTATCGCCTGGTAGATCGGGGGCTACTTTCCTTAAATGATCCCATCAGTCAATACTTAAGCGACGAAATTGTAGATGAGGTAGAAAATGTAAAAGATGCCACTATTGCCCATTTATTGTCTCATCGAAGTGGTATTCGTGATTTTTATACAACCAAGTTTGACCTTGATCGACTCAACGCCAATCAAACCTGGAAGAAAGAAGACGTGATCAAATACGTCTATGGAAAGAATGCTTCCTTTCAAGTAGATAAAAACTATGAATACTCAAATACCAACTTCTTATTACTTTCCATGGCTCTGGAATCAGTCACTGGTCTTTCATTTGAAGAAGTATATCAAAACCATGTTTTTGAACCACTCAATCTTCGCTCTGCCTACTACAGCGAAGATATGATTGTTCCGCCGGGTGCGGTGAAGGGTTATGTAGATCTTTACAATAATGGTAGTTTCGTAGAATCAGCATTTCTATACAAAGAAGAATTGGGTATAGGCGGAGACGGTGGTGTTGCGATCAATGCCTATGATTTGGCTGTCTTTCTCGAAAACCTAGTAGATACTGATTTTATCTCAGCTGCTTCTCAATCCGAAATGACAAACTGGTTTCCTTTACCCAGGGATTATGTTTGGGAAGAATACGGACAGGATGAGAATGGATATGGTATTGAAAGGTTCAATACCAGATATGAATCTGCGATCGGTCATACAGGCGGAATTGATGGATTTTCTACCTATGGTTTTTACTTCCCCGAATCAGACATGACTTACATACTTCTGTGCAATTCCTCGTCGGTCGAAGCTGGTGATGTGCATGCCTCCCTTTTTGATGAGGTGCTGGAGATTATGTTTGGTCAATAGGGTCATTTTGTATGGAAAAGTGGGAGATGGACTTGAGATTCCCTGAGGTTGGCGTGGCCATATGTGATGAAAACATCAGGCTCTTTCTCAATGACGAGCTCCGAGTTGAAGGGCCTCACAACGTCATTGAACGACTTAGGCAAAACTTTAAGAAATCGAATCTCGACTTTGTTCCTAAGCACAGAGCCCACTCATCCAAATGGGGATATGAGTATGGACAGCTTAGTTTAAATCCGTTTTCAAACACTAAAAAAAATAAAGGTCAATACTCCATTGTATGGATACCGGCAAACTTCAACAGATGGAAGATATTGAGCCTAACCATAAGTTATTGATAAAAAGGAAAGTATAATGAAAAATTCTATCAAAAGATATATCGGTTTTCTATCGATCTTGGCTATCGGCATGGCTTGCAACGAAGAGGAGTTTAAGGGCTCTGATATGATTATCTTAGTTCCTCGAGAACTACCTTTTTTTTCATCGGTGAAAGCAAGTACCGACCTCGATTTGAATATTTCTCTTGGGGAGGAGCAGTTGGTAGAAATAATGGTAAACGACAATCTTCAAGATCAAATCATCACTAGGGTTTCCAATAATACACTGGTTATTTCCCTGGAAGATGGTGCTTATGAGAATGCCACATTTGTTGTTGACATACAAGTGCCCACATTGGAAAAGTTACAATTGAATGACAATACACGCGCGACATTAAATTTTAATGGCGATGAACTGGACCTGGAGGGTAATGGATCTTCCAATATTTATATAGAAGGCTCCGCTAGGTTATTACGAACTTCTGTACACGATGCTGCTTCAATCTTTGGACTGCCGTTGCAGGCAGATACTGTGGTGACGACCTCCCGAGATGCTTCCTTATTGGAAATCACCTGTAGCCGCTCATTAGAAGGCTCGGTCCATCAAGCAGCTGTGGTTCGCTACAGCGGGATGCCAACTATCAGGGTGCAAACCTCAGAAGATGGAAAAGTCCAAAACGCTAATTGATGAAGCCTATAAACTGATGATAAACTTCAATCATAAAGTACAGCTCAGAAACGTTTAAATCTTTTCCGAATTATAAAACTAATCTTTGCGAAAAAGGAACTGATAAAGCCATGTTCGTTTCTCATTATTTCCCCAACTCCTAAGAAACGCATCAAAACACGGGAAACTTTCCATCTCTTTTGACGGCAGCGTTGAATTACAAATCACCTCATACTCTTTTCAACTTCTTTACTCCGAATAGCAGACGGAAGATGCTATCAACATTAAGAGGAGGTCTAGTGATCCGGTCGAATTTCTATTTTTTCTTATCCTTCATCCAATCTAAACGTTTCAACAAAGTCCTTATTTCGCCATATGGTAGTCAAGATCTCTTCACTTTGATCAGCCGTTTCTTTGAAAGGATGATCTTTGTAGAGGTCGGCATAGATTTTTTCATATTCATTTTCCATATTTTTTGCCTCAGCTTCAGACAGACTACTAATTCGCTTACGGAAGTTGGTATTCCATTTCAACTTATCCGGATTGACAAAACCTCTTTCAACAAAACCCCTTGTTTTCTTCGGGCATCTACATGGATTATCAGTGTTGACCAGTCCACACTTCTTGTTCATCCATTTGTAAAGGTCCTTTCTTACCCGGGAAAGTCTTTGCCTGAAATTGGCCTGGGTTATACCGAAAATATCGGCTCCCATCTGATGATCTATTTCAAAAAGCTCTCCGAGTATGTATATCATTCTTTGTTCTCGATCCAGGCACATCAGCATTCCTGCCATACAGGTAACTCTTACCTCATCGATCAATTCTTGATTATCCCTCTCCTCAGACGCTGACATAGGCTGGTCGTCTACTCCATCTATGATCCCGAAGAAGGTATCGAACCCATTCACTACGACCTTCTCAGGACCACTTTTCTTGGCTTTCAAAAAATGATTCAATACAATTCGATAAAGCCACGTGGTAAACTTGCCTCTCTCGCTTTTGAATGATGAAATGCTGGTGACCAACTTAATGGTTACCTCCTGGGCAGCATCTTCCGCATCCTGCTCGTTGTTGAAAAACTTAAGTGAGATGTTGTAAATGTATTGGTAGTGTTTATCAATCAATTTTGATAATGCATCCCGATCCCCTTCCCTGATCTTATGGATCAATTCTAAGTCTTCCTGGTTGGATACTTCTTTGTCAATTTTCATTAAGTGCATTGTTTAGGTAGTTTCTCAATGGCTCTGCTGCTTTCACGATCTTTAAAACTTTCGCCTCAAATCCGTCAGTCACTAGTTCTTCGGATGCAAGCTTAGCTCTAACGCTGAAGTTCTTGTATCTCAACAATTCGATACTCTTGTTATCAACACTGTAACCCCTTGGGGTGGATTTTACCCGGTCTCCAATCAACTCTCCTCTAAACAAGTCATAATATTCTGAACTTTTCAAGAAGTCATTGAAGTCAGAACTGTCATAGTCAATTGCTGAACGAATCTTGGCCAGATCTTTTGGTTCGACATGACAGGTTCCCGTATCGATAAATACTTGACCGTCATGTTTTACATACAGATGAAGTGCTGCCTTGTTGGTTTTCTTGCCTTCTTCAGCGATGGTAGCACCAAACTCTGTTTTGTATAACGTCCCGTCTTTGCTAAACCTTACATCTTTGAATATTCGATAGATGCAGTTTTTAGCTTCTACACCTCCTAATCGTAGCTTATCATTCAAGAGCGCTATTCGACCAGAAACGAAATGTTCAAAATCATCCTTCGCTTTTTGATATCGTGTTTTGTTCTCATAGAACCATTCTTTGTTGTTGTTCTGGTCTAAGTCGCTCAGAAAGGCAAGAGTATCGGGGTTTAATTTGAGTTTACTCATAGCTGATGTTTTTGTCGTCCAGTCTTTTCTTCTCTGTTTTCCCCATCGTATTCGCATTCATCCAATAGGTTACACCACATCGAGCGGAGGCAGCAGTCCCTAGGATCATGATTGCCAAAACCCCGAGAACTGTTCCCACTACTCCATCGATCACTCCAAAAAACCAAGAGACCAAAACTGCTACGGCAAGAACAACTCTAATCACTCTATCTTCAAATCCAAGGTTTCTATCGAATGTATAGGAAAGTCCTTTTACAAATCTGTTCATCATTGAATAAGAGGTTTCAAATGAAACACTTCTTTGTACGACGTAGCGGCTTCACGTAAGTGTACATTGTCCTTGAAAGCTTTTGTCTTCTCCAATTTATCCACAGCCTCGGAGCCGCCTTTCCATTCAGCAAAAGCGATCAGGCTAGGGTGCCAGTTTTGATCTTTTGCTCCAGCAGAATTCAATGTCGCGATCGGGGTATAGCCAATTTTCGGTTTGGTAGCCTCAGGCATTACTGCCCCAAAGTACTCTTGTAACTTAGGTGCATTAGTAGGATCTATCCATAGCGCAGCAAAGTCATACACTTTATCATCTTGAAGCTTTATGGTTTTTGTCTCATCTACCTGGAAGTAGCCTTGTACCAGGTATTGGAGGGCGTTATCACGAATGTTTCTGAGTTTTAAGAACTCAGGATTCCTTTCAAACTTCCTTTTCTCCTTCAGATTTTCCCACTCAAAGAACACTACCACTTTTGCTGGGTTATCTCCGATCACTTTTCGAGTGGTTGCAAAACTTGCGATTGGTTTTGCTCCATAAGGCACTGCAACGGGCATCACTTGAGAGAAATACTCCTGATAGAACTGATTCTCCTTACCTTCTTTTACGGAAAGAAGTGCTACTTCAATGAGCTTACCTTTGGTGAAGGTGATATTCTGGGATTTCTGTGCCAATACTGTAACTGCTAGTAGTAGGGCACCAGTTAATAGTACATTTTTCATGTGTATAAGATTTAAATATTTGTGTAGAAATTGATTTGAATTATACCTGTGCCATACCTCCATCCACGGGAAGTTCTATGCCATTGACATAGGAAGCATCATCGGAAGCAAGGAATAGTACTGCCTTTGCGATCTCTTCACTGGTTCCCATTCTCCCCAGTGGCACCATGGTTTTCACCTGCTCTTTGAAGCCGTTGGCTTGCTCTTCTGTAAGGTCCATCTTACCCCATACTGGTGTTTCAATTGGTCCCGGGGACATGGCATTGATCCGGATTTTTCTTGGAGCTAATTCCATGGAAAGTGTTCTAACCAATGATCTCATGGCTGCTTTGGTAGCTGCATAGACGCTAAGTCCTGGCATTCCTTTCACGTTCGACACGCTTGTGTTAAGGATAATGCTGGCGCCATCATTGAGATGTGGAAGAGCCGACTTAATGGTGAAATAGGTTCCTCCGAAATTCACATCCATCATGGCATCGTAGTATTCACGGTCTGCCATCTCAAATGGTCTTGGTTTAGCAATTCCAGCATTGATAAACAGCACATCTATTTTACCAAACTTGTCTGAAGCCTGGATTAAAGCCGTTTGTACTTTTTCTTCATCACTGACATCAGCCATGATGCCCAGGGCAGTGTCTGATGAATTGGAATTGAACGCATCAATGGCTTCTTGTCGCCTGCCAATGATCGTTACTTTAGCTCCTTCTTGTTCGAAGAGCTTTGCGGTTTCTAAGCCCATGCCACTGTTTCCACCAGTGATAAAGGCTACTTTGTCTTTAAGTCTCATATCTAGTATTTCAAATTTTATACTAGTGATATCCGACTATTGGGGAGGTGTGACAGAAGTGAAAGAATTTTGAATAAAGAATTCAATCAGAAAAATATGAGAAACGATGGTTTGCGATCACAAAATCGCCCCTCACTTTGGTGAAGAAATGGCTCGGTCATAGTTCTCCTCAGCCTCTTTTTTGTCCGGTATTTTTCCTTTCATCCCTCAACTCCGACAATACCAAGCATTCCACGTGAGATGTTTGCAAGGCAAAAAATCGTACTTTATTGACTTTATAGGGTGTTTCTGGGGTTAACCTCAATCTTCGCAGACAAGATTAGGAGAAAATCTTATCCATTTCTCATCATTCTCTCAGATAAGTTGGGAAATGCTTCTCTTTTCAAAAAAAAAGGAAAAATACAAGAGATTCCAATCTAATAGCTTGTAAGGCTTACTGGAGATTAACTTCATAGCGAGTACTTCGCCCGGCACCTAATACTACAAAGACGTTCTTTTCTACTAAATCCTGCAAATCCCTGGTAGCCGTTGCTTTGGTAGTTTTGGCGATAGCCATATATTTTTTAGCACTCATTCCACCTTCAAAACCGTTTGGACCTTCTTCCAGCATACGGTTGGTTACGCGTATTTGTCTTTCATTTAGCTTGTCTTTGTAATGATCAAAGAACTTAGATTTTTTGACGGTAAAAGCAATTAACTCCTCAGCGTCGGTTTGGGCATTGACAACCACTTGAACAAAGTAATTGATCCAGTTGGTCAGATCATTGGAGGATTGTGCCTCCTTCAGTGCATGGTAGTGCTCATTTTTATTGGCTTCAATCGTTCTGGAAAGACTGATTAAAGCAGGTTTACCCATGCTTTCTGACAGCACTTTTTCAGAAATAGCTCGACCTATTCGTCCATTTCCATCTTCGAATGGGTGTATGGTCTCAAAATAGGCATGAGCTATTGCTGATCGGACAGGAGCCTTTTTAATTTCATTAGCTCCTCCTGGAGCAGTATCATTAAACCACTTGATGAATTGCTGCATTTCTTCAGGAACCCTTTTAGAAGGTGGTGCTTCAAAATGTACCTTTTCCTTACCTATTGAACCTGAAACTACCTGCATGGGATCTTCATGAGTTCTCCACTGCCCCGCATTGATTCCTTTGCTTCCCTTCATAATCATTTGATGCCAGTTGAAAAGCATTTGCTCGCTCAAAGGTTGATTATGATTTTCTCTCACACTGATCATTAGCTCAGATGCGCCTTCTGCGCGAAGATCACTTACCTTATTACTATTAGTTATAAATCCCAGATTTCTTCGGATAGAGGAGATCACATCTTCACGACTTAGGTATTCATTTTCAATTTCGGATGTTTTAATCGCTTCTGCGACCATTAGTTCAATCACTGCTTCCTGCTGAGAGTCATCAGACGGCGCTTCCAATAAGCCAGTACTTTTCCCTAATCTCTGCGCAAAATCGATGAGCAACTCGTCAATTTGGGACGTATCATATTTGAAATTAGGCCAATCTGATTGTTGCCAATTGTACATCATGAGCCAATTATAATCTATTTTCGGCTCAAAATTAAGTAAAAAATGAGCCGATTAAGATATTTTTCGGCTCACCTCCAACACCACCACGCATTCCACATGAGTTGTTTGCGAGCCTTAAAATCGCTCTCTATTGAACGTATAGAGTGATTTTTGGACTGAGCCCGATCTTCGCGGACAAGATTCGGACAAAAGCATGTTCATTTCTCAGATAAGTTGGGAAATCCTTCCCATCTCTTGAAAAACAGGCCAAAAAGATGAGAAATTTCCTATCTTTTTGAACCGGTTTAGAACACGAATCAAGTTTTGCAATTGAACTTTGTAATCATTTAAGTAGTAAAGGCATTTTTCTCGGTATGGCATTATGTATTATTCATCTCGAATAGAATCTATTGGGTTTGTAGTGATTGTTTTGATGATTTGAACGGTAGAAATTAGTAGAGCAAATAGAAATAAAAGAACTATGGAGAATGCAAAAAACCACCATTCCAGTTCAATTCGATAAGCAAATCCAGCCAACCAATTACTCATGAGATAGATTGAAATCAAAGAACCAATAATAGTAGATAAAGACAATGGCAAAGTGAAGTCTTTGGAAAGTGCACCTATAAGTGAACTTGGAGAAGCTCCCAACACTTTTCGGATACTCATCTCTTTTGATCGACGCTCAGCGACAAAGCTGACCAAACCAAATAGCCCGAGGCAAGAAATAGGAATGGCTAAAGTAGAAGCATATTTAGAAAGTGTGGCTACCTTTTCATCATTCTTATACCTTTCTTGTACTTCTTGATCATGAAAAGAATAGTCAAATGAATTTTCGGGATTAAACTTCTTATACATCTCTTCGATATACTGAATACATTGATGTCTGTTTTGAGCAGTTATGCTGATAGCTAGTTTCATGGACCAACCATTATTTAACAGGAAGAAAGTAGGTTTGATTTGCTCATGTAAGGATTGAAAGTGAAAATCTGACATCACACCAATGATTTCATAGGAAGAATCACCAACGCTTAATTTTAGCCCGATAGGGTTATCTACGCCTATAAGCTTTTGGGTAGTTTTATTAATGACCACTTTCGCATTTTCATTTCCAAATTCTCGAGAGAAGAACCTGCCCTTGTCCAACTTGATTTTCAGTAGTTCTAGCATATCATAATCCACATACCCCCATTCAAACCAGATGTCTTGTTCTGGGTCTTTTCCTTCCCAAGTGATATTAGCGCTAGATTTCTGAGCACCAAAGAGTGCATGGGAAATGCCTGATGCCTTAACAACACCTGGTACATTTTTTACTTCAGATAGAAAAGCCTGTTGTTTTTGCGCATTCATGCCAACAGTCTCAAAATTGAGTATATTATCACTTTTGTAGCCTAGACTTTTGTTTTGCACATACTTCATTTGGTGATAAACTACAAGTACTGATATGATCAGCACTAAGGATGCCCCAAACTGGAAGACCACCAAACCTTGTCGAAGCCATTGATCTTTGTTTGAAGTGGTAAGTTTTCCTTTAAGAATAAGGAGCGGATTGAACCCGGAAAGATAGAGTGCCGGATAGCTACCTGCTACGATTCCAGTGATTGAGACTATTCCCAGAAACACAAATATCATATTTAGGTCAGGTTCGACACTGATCTTTTGCCCAATCAATTGTTGAAAATATGGAAAAAGCAGTGCAACGAAAACTATCGCAATAATCCCTGCTAAAAAACTCAATGTACAGGATTCCGTTAGGTACTGGTAAATGAGAGAACGTCTGTGAGCTCCTATTACTTTTCGTACACCAATTTCCTTAGTTCTTAACGCTGCTCTAGCTGTAGAAAGGTTCATAAAATTGATGCATGCGATCAATATAATTAGTACTCCTATAGCTATAAATAACTGTACCAGAGCGATTCTACCTCCATTAGGTCTTCCATTTTCATACAAGTTATGTAGATAATAATCGCTATAGCCGATGAGAAAAGGTGGTCTTGAAGTATTTTCCGGATAATCTCTTCTAGATATTTCGAAGATTTTAGCATTAACCTGTTCGACACTAGTGCCTTTAGCAAGCTTGATAAAAGTGCGGCCATTTCTATTGCCACGTTCTATCCTTTCCTTGAATCGTTGTTCAAAAATATTGAATGATAACACATAATCGAATTGAGATGAGGACGTCAATGGTAGGTCCCTATAAATTCCTGTGATCGTTACTTTTTCAACTGCACTGTACCAACGCCACTCCAGCGTTTGACCGATCACATCAGTACTATTAAATAGTTTTATCGCCGTACTCTCAGAGATGACAATGGAGTTGGGTTGAACTAGTAATGATTCAGCATTGCCTGTTAACAGAGGGTAGGAAAAAAGCTTGAAAAAGTCCTTACTTCCAAACTCACCTTTCAACGAATAAGCCTCTCTGTTCAAAACCAAGATAGATTCTAGTTGTCCCCAAGAGCTATTGACCATAAGTTGTATTTCGGGGATTTCCGATCTTAATTGTCCGGCGAAACGTGGTGAAGAGTTGAGCAAAGTCTCGTTACCTGCTGCATCCGAAACCAACCGGTAAAGTTGTCCCGAGTCTTCATGGAAAGTATCCATGCGCATTTCATGATTTACCCACAGATAAATAAATAGTGAGGCAACTAATCCGACAACTAGGCCAATAAGATTAATTAAAAAGGAGGTTTGATAGCGTTTGAAGTTTCTAATTGAAACTTTTAGGTTGTGGTTCAGCATTCCAAGTGGATTTAGTTTTTTGATACCTTCTAAAGGTTTGATTAGGCTTGGCCTAAAAAGTTGGAGTACATTAAGGGTGAATAGCCATTTGGCTTTATTTTTTCCTTTGTCATGTAAATTTTGATCGAATCTCTCAAATAGGTCCCCTTCTAAATCTTCTAGATAATCAGGATGACAAAACCAGCGAAAGAAACTGAGAAGAAGTTTTGGAGGTTTAGGTGAGAGTTTCATGCTTTGTGAAGAGCTATTTTAGGTATGGCCTGCCACAGGTTCAGACGTTGCTCTTTAGTCTCTTCCAAAACCCTTTTTCTATGTATTGTGAAGCTAAAGAAACGCTTTCGTTTACCACCTCTCTCTTTGGTCGCCTCACCAAGTTCTGATTCTAAATAACCTTTTTTCTCAAGCCTTCTAAGTACTGTCTGCAAAGAGCCGATGCTGACTTTTCTGTTAAGCCTTTTTTCCATCTCATTGATGATGGCAATTCCATAAGCTTCTCTGTGCAAAATGGCTACAGTAAGCATGACAACTTTTTCAAATTCACCTAAATGATATTTTTCCATTGGTTATTTTTACCTTAAAAGTAGTTATTACTAGTGTAGCCACAAGCTAGTTAGGATTTTTTTACCTCAATTGTAGTTTATATTGATTTATTGCATATTCATCAGAATTAGATAGCTAATTTTTCATCTATCTATTAGGATACTTTCTCAGCTCTAACAAAACCACGCATTCCACATGAGATGTATGCGAGGTTGAAATCAGTCCCTATTACACGTATAGGTCATTTTTTGAGGGTTCCCTGCCCTTCGCGGACAAGATTCGGACAAAGGCATGTTCATTTCTCAGGAACTAGGAAATGGATCGGGAATTGACTTGCATGAGAATAACTTACTTTTTGAACTAATGTAGTTTGATGGTATTTTTACTGTAGTATAACTGCACTTATGTAGTACATAGTTTAAAGTAGAAAGTCAGATTTATTATGGCTAGAATTGATTTAAATACCCCGTATGAAGATTTTTTAAGAAGTCAGGTGAAATCCGGACTTTTTAGCTCAATCACTGCGGCAGCAGAACACGCCATTCGTGTACAAATGATAGAGCAGGAAAAGCTTCGTGTCTCGTCTATTACTGCTGCTATCGCCAAAGGAGAAGCAGATATTAGTGTAGGTAAAACCGTCTCTTATTCATCTAAATTAATGTCTGAAATTTCTCAAAAGGGGAAAGAAAAATCCTTTGCAGGAATATCGGTAAAAGGAGATGTCAAACCTTAAATGTACACTTGAGCTTTCGGCTGAAGCTTATGATGATTTAGTTGATATTCAGAATTATACCACCACACATGGTGAAAAGCAATTAAGAAAATATGAAGAATTACTAGATAAAGCCATGATTCACATTCTCGAACATCCTTTATCTGGTCATATGCGTGACGATGTACCAGATGGCTATTTAACATGGAATGTTGGTGAACATGTCATCATCTATCGTATAGAACAGCTGGTATTATACATTGTACGGGCCCTGCATGGAAAAATGAATTTCACTTTTCAATTTTAGATACTTATAAAGAAATGAATTTAAGCTTTGTGCTCAACTTTAACTCTTCAACTCCAACAACATCACGCACTCCACATGAGATGTTTGTTTGGCTAAAAATCGCCCTCTATTACACGTATAGACCGTTTTTTGAAGATTCCCTGCCCGGGGCGGACAAGATTTGGACAAAACCATGTTCATTTCTCATCTTTTAAAAAAATAGGAAATCTTATTGCTTCGTAAGCACTTTTTCCAGTATCTCAACCTGTTCTTGATACTTATTAGGGTTGGACTTTTTAAACTTCGTGAGGTTTTGAATTTTCCACTGAACCGATGGGAATCTTTCAAAGTCATAGATACTCCAATCAGGTTCCAATTTTGAAAATCCGATTAGAAACTTCTTATCTGATTCAGTCCATGAGTTGGTTATATCGGCAATGAGTTCTGTCCTTGTCGCCTTAAAATCATCATATCTAAATGGCTCAGCAGTCATCCCTGAAAATTGGTTTTCGAAAGCGGATCGTTGATCTTGTAGATTGGGTCGAAGTAATTCATGAATAGGCCGATTGCTACTGAGTGCAGAGAGAAGAAATCCCTTCTTTATTTCATTACTGATTCCCTCGTTTTGCAGTAGATATTTTACATCAAAAAGGTCACGTGGATGTTGTCGATCTAGAGCTGCGCATATCTTGCCACCATACAATTGAGACAATGGCACAATATTAATTGAGCAAAAGGCATCAAATTGATCCTGTGCTGTTTCACATAGCTGATATTCAACAGGATAAGAAAGAATACCTCTATTGGTTTGGTTTACTTCTAGCTTAATCTGATACCCTCTATTGGAAATTTGAAGTTTTGAGACTTTCCTCTGATGTTGAACTGTTGCGCCGGGGAGTACGGTAATAATTCGTCCCTTTATCTGTTCCAAAGCATCGGAAATATTGTCCAATGAGGTCTTACGATCTTCTATCGGCAGGTATGTCAAATCAATATCCACGGATAACCTGGGCATTTCACGCACAAAGAGGTTGATAGCTGTGCCTCCATGCAGTGCAAAACATTTTTCTTTGGCGATCTCTGGCAAAACAGACAGTAATAAGGATACCTGTCCTCTGAAAGTTTCATTCATCATTTAAGCCCAGTTCCTTATTGACAGTGATTTGATATTTGGGAATATAAACGCCACCAGCTATAATGCTTCTTTTCCCCTTACCCAAGTCTATTTGGTCAAGGTTTATGTGCTTCAGCCAAGCATGTTCTGCCTTATCTGCAAGAAATAGGAATAGCCTTTTAACTTTCACTGAAGTACAGGCTTTTAACAGTTTTTGTACTTCCTTTGGTCTTAGGTTATTTAGTCCTTCCATTAATTCATAGCACTCATACAGGTCTTGGTGCTTTGGAACTACATATAAACACTCCATAAGTGCCCTTGCAGCGCCAGACACTTGAAGGGTGAAGCTTTTTCTTTCGATGTTGGTGAGACCTATATCCCCTGGAAGGAACCCCGATTGGTAATGATTGAATTCAATACCCCAATCGTACTTTTTAAACCAAACGGGTAGGTTTTCTCCTTTCCTTCCAAACAGTGTTATTCTCTTAGCAGAAAATTCAAGATAATGAGACTTGCCTAATAGAGACAATGCCGTTTTTCCACCAGGATGTATGCTTGAATCATCTTGTTGTTGTAGTGAATGTAAAGCGCCCTCATAATTGACCTCATCACCAGTTCTTATCATAGCACCTGTGCCGATAGATTGTAGCCAGTTGCTTTTCCGGTATCTCTTTTGTAGATCAGGGCTGTAGCCTTTTTTTGTTAACCAAGAAGCTAGCAAGACAATTCCCTTGGGTTGAGATTGTAGTAATTGGTTTATTTTGCTTACTTTTTCGGTACCCATAGTACCAATTTATCATGTGTTTTAAACTATTGCAAACCAAAAGTTTAGAATAATTGGATTAAAGGTACTATCAGTTCTTTTTCATTCAAAAATATAAACCGTTTTGGTGAATGGAGTAATATTAAAGCTATGGTCCGGTAGATATGTTTGCCCCTCTTTTTTCTGCGGACAAGATTCGGACAAAAATATGTTGAGAAATAGCGAAAAATGCTGGGAAAGGATGAGAAATGATAGGAAAGCATAGGAAATGAAAAAGCACCAAAAACACTAATTATACCCTAATTCTGCAAATTAGATAGGAAATTTCTCATCGACTTCCTCAACTCCAGCGACACCACGCATTCCACATGATGTGTATGAGGAAACATATCCACAGGTTGGATCTTCTTGACATCATACACTTGACCAAGCAGCTCTAAATCTCTGGCTTGGGTGGCAGGGTTGCAACTAACATAGACAATTCGTGAAGGCTTTAGGTTGATGAGTGCCTGCACTACATTCTTATGCATGCCAGCCCTTGGAGGATCCGTGATGACCAGTTCTGGTCGTCCATGTTTTCGCACAAAGTCATCTGTTAGCATGTCTTTCATATCACCTGCATGGAAGCTGGTATTGCTGATCCCGTTGAGTCTGCTGTTTTCCATGGCGTCCTCAACTGCATCGGCCACAGACTCAATACCGACTACCTTCTTCGAGTGCTTGGCCACAAAGTTAGCGATAGTGCCCGTGCCTGTGTAAAGGTCATAGACTACATCACGACCTGTTAGCTGTGCGTATTCCAATACTTTTTTATAGAGCTCATGGGCCTGGAGAGAGTTGGTTTGATAAAAGGACTTCGGACCTATCCGAAATGAAAGATCACCCATCTTTTCGGTAATAAATGATTGACCATGATAGGTATTGACCGGCAGGTCATAAAAGGTTTCATTTTTCTTTTGATTGACGATATACATCAACGCTGTGATCTCAGGGAATTTCTTCTTTAGTAAATCCAGCACCAACTTAATAGCTTGAGCATCGTTCTCCCCAAATTGTACGATTACCATGACCTCACCTGTGGAGGTCGTACGAATAATGAGGTTTCTGAGCAGACCATGTTTCTCCCGGATGTCGTAAAAGGTTAAGGCTTTGTCCTCGGC
>JAHCMJ010000062.1 GCA_019192485.1 Cyclobacteriaceae bacterium HetDA_MAG_MS6
CTTTGTCATTGGTATGGTGAGTGTTGTACTACTTTCTTTTTACATCAAGCAGGAGATCGATACTGATTCCTTTCACGAAAACAGTGATCGCATTTATAGAGTATTGCGCAAAGCCGAAGTGACTGATCGCTTTTACCATATAGGTTATACTTCAGCGCCATTTGCGCCTGCGCTGAAAAATGATTTCCCTGACATCATCAAGGAAACTACCAGAGTCATGTTTCAGGACGGATTGGTTGCCTATGAGGATAAATCCTTTTTCGAACCCAGGATAGCCTTGGCAGATGACAATTTTTTCACCTTCTTTTCTTTTCCGCTGGCCTATGGTGATCCGAGGACAGTTTTGGACAAGCCCAATACGGTGGTACTCACGCAAGAAATGGCCGCCAAATACTTTGGAGAAGAAAATCCACTTGGAAAAATTCTAACTATCGATAATGAGCTCAAATTTGAGGTAACCGGCGTACTAGATAAGTTCCCCGCGAAGTCACATATCCAGTTTGACTTTATGATTTCGCTCGATCTATTCAAAAACTATAAATGGTTCAGCGGATGGTGGAATAACAACCTGGTTACTTATGCCATGGTGGATACAAGGGAACAGGCGCAGGAGGCCCAACGCTTTTTTCCTGAGTTCATGACCAAATATTTTGGTGATTCTCCGAATCGAACGACGGGACTACTTTTGGAACCCTTTGCTGATACCTATTTTAATAACGACACACAATTCGACCCGGTAGTTCATGGTGACATGAATAACATTTATATTCTTAGTGCTGTCGGCTTAGCTATTTTATTTATTGCATGCTTTAACTATGTGAACTTGTCCATTGCCATGGCCTTTAAAAAAGCCAGTCAGGTTGGCATTAGAAAAGTGCTCGGGAGTAGAAAGCGTAGGCTGATCATGCAGCATGTAAGTGAAACTTTGGTGCTGGTAATGATTGGATCCTCGGTATCTGTGATGGTTAGCTACTGGATCTTGCCATTTTTTAATCAGCAATATGGACTTGAAGTGGAGATTAGCTGGCTCTCGACAGAGTTTTTCCTGTTTGTGATACTGTTGGTCATTTGTGCTACGATCTTGTCAGGAGTATATCCGTCCTGGTTGATTGCCTCTTTCAATCCTTTGAAGACGATGAAAGGCAAGATATTTACCAATCACAAAAACTTGTTTTTGAGAAAGGGATTAGTGGTCACGCAATTTGCCATTTCCATCTTTATGATCATAGCCACCTTAGTGATCGCCCGGCAATTGCAATTTGTCAATGACATAGATCTTGGCTTTGATCAAGATGCTATCGTGCTTGTGCCGGAGAATAATAATGAGATCTCATCAAAAGATATCTTATTCAAGGATCGACTAAGAGCTCATCCAACTGTTCGTTCGGTCACGGCTGCTACCGGCGAGCCTGGTGGATTTCATGATGCTACCATTATAGAACTGGACGATAGAGAGGATAACGTTCGGACTAGAACACTTTTCTCTGACTATCATTATTTACAAACTTTTGATATCCAACTTGTAGCCGGTAGAGACTTTGATGACCGCAGAAAGTCAGAAATGAACGAAGTTGTAATTTTAAATGAATCGTTGTCCAGGGAACTAGGCTGGGAACCTCAAGAAGCAATAGGGAAGAGGATTTTTCTACCCATGTTTGATAGCCTCAAACGTGAAGTCATCGGTGTAGTAAGCGATTTTCATTTTGTATCTCTGAAAAAGAAGATAGAACCATTAGTGATCTGTCTCAGCGAAAGCGATCGACTTTTTGCAATCAAGATGGACGGAGCCAATCTACAGGCTGGATTAAACGAATTGCAGCATGTTTGGGATGAGCTCGTTCCGGGTTTTCCGCTGCAGTATCGCTTTCTAGATGATAAACTTGCAGCTCTATATGCCAATGAGGCAGAGCAGCGAAATGTTTTTACAGCGTTTGCCTCGATTTCGGTCTTTCTATCCTGTCTTGGCATCTTCGGATTGATATCTTTTACAGCTCAGGATCGGAAAAAGGAAATCGGTGTTAGAAAAGTACTTGGAGCCGATATCCGACAGATTGTGTCACTACTCTCCAAGGAGTTTGTGCTGATGGTAAGCATCTCCAGTATTATAGCCATTCCGGGAGTTTATTTTTTCTTGAGTAAGTGGCTGGAAGACTTTGCCTACAGAATTGACTTGATTTACTGTTGGTATCTTTTTCTAGGTGCAGTGATCTTGACTTTGTTTTTGGCCTTGTTGACCATTGCCTATCAAGCGATCAGGGCTGCAGTGGCTAACCCTGTGGAAAGTCTGAGATATGAGTAGATTATGATTTCAGCGAACTTCTATCTGGCACACTAAGACTGGGATTTCCGGGTTCCTGCTTTCTTACCTACTTTTGCGCCAAAATCAAACTTAGGTACATGCACGCATTTGTTTTCCCCGGTCAGGGGGCACAATTTCCTGGTATGGGAAAGGATTTATTTGAAAATTCGGAGCTTGGGAGGTCACTTTTCAATCAGGCAAATGATATTCTGGGTTACGCTATTACAGATGTCATGTTTGAGGGCTCGGAGGATGACCTGAAGCAAACTAAAGTGACACAACCAGCAGTCTTCCTGCACAGTGTGATCAACGCTCTGGTAAAAGATAATTTTGCTCCTGAAATGGTCGCTGGACATTCGCTTGGAGAGTTCTCAGCGCTGGTGGCGGCAGGAGCATTGAAATTTGAAGATGGCCTTTCTTTAGTTTTCAAACGAGCTACAGCAATGCAAAAGGCTTGTGAGTTGACACCTTCTACTATGGCTGCAGTACTGGGGTTAGCAGATGAGATCGTAGAGCAAGTTTGTCAGGAGGTTTCAGGTGTAGTGGTTCCAGCCAATTATAACTGTCCAGGACAGTTGGTCATCTCAGGTGAGGTGAAAGCTGTGGAGGAGGCATGTGAAAAACTGAAAGCAGCTGGTGCTAAAAGAGCTTTGCTTTTACCCGTAGGAGGAGCGTTTCACTCGCCTCTTATGGAACCAGCTCGGGAAGAATTGGCCACAGCCATTGAGCAAACCGTATTCTCGACTCCCAAATGTCCAATCTATCAAAATGTGGATGCACAAGGTCATACCGATATAGCAGAGATCAAAGACAACCTGATCAAACAACTTACAGCTCCGGTAAAATGGACGCAAATTGTCCAGAAGATGCTAGCTGATGGAGCCTCATTATTTTCAGAGTCCGGACCAGGTAAAGTTTTACAGGGTCTTATTAAGAAAATAGAGCGATCTGCAGAAGTCGAAAGTTTTGTGTGATGGTGAGGCTTTCTAAACGCATTGTCCATTTTATTTTGGTGATTGTCCTCTTCGCTGGAGCATCGTCACTTGAGGGCTGCAAGAAGTCTCCTTCCAGGTCATACAAGGGAAAGGTAAAAAGAGGTAAGGCCATGCCATGTCCGGTAAAAGATTGTTGATAACAGATGGTTATTGCGATAGATGGTTTTTCTGGAACGGGTAAGAGTTCTACCGCGAAGGAGGTAGCTAGGAAACTGGGATATACTTATATCGATACCGGTGCCATGTATCGCTCCGTTACCTTGTTTTTTCTGCAGCAAAAAATCTCCTGTAGTTCGGTTCCCGACATTGAATCAGCTTTGAATAAAATCCATTTAGATTTCAACGAAGGTTCGGAGTTACTTCTCAATGGCCAGCCGGTAGGAGATAGTATCCGTACGATGCAGGTCAGCGAGCAGGTGAGCACTGTAAGTGCCATTCCTCTAGTTAGAAAAAAAATGGTGGACTATCAGCGAAAGATAGGTGAAAGAGGAAATCTGGTTATGGATGGTAGAGATATTGGCACGGTTGTTTTTCCAAATGCCGATCTAAAAGTATTTATGACGGCCGATGTAGCTATCAGGGCTCGTCGAAGACAAGAAGAACTAGAAAAAAAAGGGATAGAATCTAAACTTTCTGAGATCACAGCGAATTTGAAAGAGAGGGATCGGCTAGATAGTACTAGAGAAGAAAGCCCTTTGCGTAAAGCCGACAATGCTATTGAAATAGATACTTCCGATTTGACTTTTGATGAGCAGGTACATAAAATTGTAAGTCTAGTGCAGGAATTAGAGAGATGAGAGTAGAGATAGATCAAAATTCAGGTTATTGTTTTGGCGTTGAATTTGCCATAAAAATGGCCGAAGACGAGATGGTGGATGGTAATGAACTTTACTGTCTTGGAGATATAGTCCATAACAGGATGGAGGTAGAGCGATTGCACGCTAAGGGACTCAGAATCATCAATCATGGAGAGCTAAAGGACCTACATGATTGTAAGGTGCTGATCAGAGCCCATGGTGAGCCCCCAGAAACATATGAAACTGCGCTCAAAAACAACATTGAGTTGATTGATGCGTCATGTCCAGTTGTACTTAAACTACAAAACCGGGTAAAGTCAGCTTATGACAAGCAATCAGATCAGGAAGGTCAAATAGTCATTTATGGAAAACCAGGTCACGCGGAAGTGATCGGTCTAACAGGCCAGACACGCAACAATGCTATTGTTGTCAAAGAAGAAGCTGACCTTGATCAAATCGATTTCTCCAAACCTATCACACTATTCAGCCAAACTACTAAGAGCACTGAAGGGTTTTATCAAATCAAGGCCCTCATTGCAGATAGGATTAAAGCCCAAAAAGGAAGTGTTAGCGCCGATGACTTCGATGCTAACGACAGCATCTGTAGACAGGTGAGCAATCGCGAACCGCAAATGGAGAAGTTTGCTAAAAGGAAGGACGTTATCCTATTCGTAGCTGGTAAAAAAAGTTCTAATGGAAGAGCACTTTTCAGTGTTTGCCAGGAATTTAACTCTCGCAGTTATTTCATAGAAAGCGAAGATGATATAGATGTATCTTGGGTCAATGATGAGGATGAGGTAGGCATATGCGGAGCAACCTCAACTCCGCGTTGGCTCATGGAGCGAGTAGCACAGTTTGTTGAAGGAGAAAAACTTGTGGAAAAAATAGCCTGAAACTCATTTTAAATAAAGATTTTCCACTTTTTCACTATTTATTCCAAACATTTCATTTGAACATTTTTTTGTTATTTTTGCCACGGTTTTTGAAGATGACACCAATAACAAAACATGTCCCAGACCATTAAGTTAAAGAGGGGGTTCGATATCAATCTCGTCGGGAAAGCAGAGAAGAAAGTCGCACCATTTGACCACCCGGAAACCTTCGCATTTAAACCAACAGATTTTCATGGCATTTCAAGACCGAAGCTCCTGGTAGCAGAGGGTGATAATGTAAAGGCCGGCACGCCACTCATGTTTGACAAAATGATGGATCGTGTGTTGTTTACTGCGCCGGTAAGTGGCGAGGTAGTTGAGATCAAGAGAGGTGAGAAGAGAAAGCTGCTGGAAATAAAAATTTTGGCAGACAAGAAAGTGGAGTTTGAGCAATTTGACAAGCACTCAACTTCTGATATTGCTAACCTTTCCAAAGAAGATATTACCGATCAACTTTTAAAGAGTGGACTTTGGCCAGCCATCATTCAGCGTCCTTTTGGTGTGATCGCCAATCCTGATGATACGCCCAAGTCGATATTTGTCTCGGCTTTTGATACTCACCCTTTGTCACCCGATGTTGCTTTTCAATTAGAAGGGCAAGATCAATATTTTCAGGCAGGCCTGGATGTACTTAGGAAGTTTACATCCGGGAACCTTCACTTGAATACAAGTGCCGATCAGGAAGTGGCTCAGGTTTTTGCTCATGCTAAAAACGTACAGGTTAATAAAGTATCTGGACCTCACCCTGCAGGGAACGTAGGTGTACAAATACATCATCTGGACCCTATCAACAAGGGGGATATCATTTGGACAGTCAGCCCTGTGCATGTAGCACAAATGGGCAAGTTGTTTCTAGAGGGAATTTATGACACCTCAAAATTGGTGGCCATCACAGGATCAGAAGTGTCCTCCCCGGAATATGTCAAAACCTATGCTGGGTCGTCAGTAAGTAAATTGATAGGTGGACGTGTTGAAGGTGATAATCTGAGGTACATATCCGGTAATGTCCTGACCGGTGAAGGAGTAGGACCCGAAGGCTATCTAGGCTATTATCACAATCAGATTTCGGTGATACCTGAAGGGGACTACGAAGAGACACTTGGGTGGATCCTTCCCTCAGCAAAAAAACTAAGTTTTCATAGGGCATTTGGTTTGCTTTCATTCCTGTCTGCCAAAAAGGAACGTGTACTTGATACTAATACTCATGGAGAGCAACGCTCCTTTGTTCAGACGGGTAGTTTTGAACAAGTACTTCCCATGGATGTTCTTCCTACATATCTGTTCAAGGCTATTTTGGCTGAAGACTACGACAATATGGAGGCACTTGGGATTTACGAGCTGGTAGAGGAAGATGTTGCGCTTTGTGAGTTCATCGACGTTTCTAAAAACGACATTCAAAAAATCTTAAGAGAAGGATTAGAATTAATACAAAATAGTTAGGAGAATGAAGTTTGTTCAAAAGTTTTTTGACGACATAAAACCACACTTCGAGAAGGGAGGAAAATGGGAAAAGTTCTATACCCTTTATGAAGGTCATAGGACGATACTTTTTGCTCCTGACATTACTACTAATAAGACAGGAGTGCAAGTCAGAGATGCCAATGACCTGAAACGCATGATGTTTACAGTGATCATTGCCATGATACCTTGTCTTTTATTCGGTATTTGGAATGTAGGTCATCAGCATTTTATATCTACTGGAGTTGAGGCCACATTGATTGATAAAATCTTGATTGGGTCACTTCAGGTGGTCCCTATTCTCATTGTTTCTTATGCTGTGGGTTTGGCTACGGAGTTTATATTCTGTGTAGTAAGAAACCATCCGGTAAGCGAAGGCTTCCTTGTTTCAGGGATGCTGATTCCGCTGGTGATGCCTCCGACCATTCCGCTTTGGCAAGTTGGCTTGGCTACTGTTTTTGCTGTAGTCATTGGAAAAGAAGCTTTTGGCGGTACCGGTATGAATATCTTGAATGTAGCACTAGTCGCTAGAGCGTTTCTGTATTTTGCCTACCCCTCCCAGATATCCGGGGACGTTTGGACATATTTAGGAGATGTGCCAACAGTGGATGGCTACTCTGGAGCTACAGTCCTTGCATATGGTGCGAGTGCCGCAGCAAACGGTACTAATATGATGGCAGATATGGCTGGTCATTGGTACAGTGGAATGTTCGATTTTATGAATCTATTCATCGGGGTAGTCCCTGGTAGTATCGGAGAGACATCAGCCTTGATGTGTTTAATTGGAGCAGCAGTGCTGGTTATCACAGGTGTTGGTAGCTGGAAGATCATTGTCAGTGTATTTGTGGGAGCGCTTGCTACAGGGTTAATGTTCAACGGCGCCGCTACCAATTCATTTATGGAAATGCCGGCGCATTATCATTTGGTGATTGGAGGCCTTGCTTTTGGAGCAGTCTTTATGGCAACCGATCCAGTTTCTGCAGCGCAAACTGAAACTGGAAAATGGATATATGGATTTTTGATTGGTGTGATCACTGTACTGATCCGAGTAGTTAATCCAGCTTATCCCGAGGGCATCATGCTCGCCATTCTGTTTATGAATGTTTTTGCGCCCCTTATTGATTTCTATGTTGTAGAAGCTAACAAAAAACGAAGATTACGTCGTGCAACAGTCTAATACTTATATCATTGTTTTTTCAGCCATCCTGACTATCGTGATAGGTGGTCTGATGTCGTTAACCTCTGTGGTGCTCAAGCCAGCACAAGACAAACAAGTCGAGTTGGATACCAAAAAGAAGATACTTGGTGCCGTAATGGATATTTCGGAGATCGAAGATCCTAATGAAATACTGGCTATCTACGATCAGCGTATTAGCTCCACGGTTGTGGACATCGAAGGCAATGAGATTACTCAGGACGATAAGGGGAATGCACTCGTAGCTGAGAAAGTAAATATCCAAAAAAACTATAAAAGGTCTCAGGAAGAACGATTTTACCCCATTTTCATGTTTAAGAATGAATCGGGGATTGTAGATGCCTATATTTTTCCCATGTTTGGCGCAGGTCTTTGGGACTGGATATCTGGATACCTTGCCGTCGATAAGGATTTAAACACGATTAGAGGGATAGCCTTTGACCATAAGCAAGAAACACCGGGACTTGGAGCCAGAATCACCGATGAGGTGGTACAGAATAGATACAAAGGCAAAAAGATTTTCGAAAATGGCTCATTGAAGTCAGTTACCATGGTTAAAGGTGAAGGTCACTCAGGGCTTACTGATTATCAGGTAGATGGCATGTCTGGAGCCACTATGACAGCAAAAGGCGTTAACAAGATGCTAGAGCACTATCTGGCATGTTATACGGCTTACATTGACAAAGTGAAATCAAATAATAAACTAGCGCTGAACTAAGACATATGAGTGCAGAAGCCATAGAAGTAGAAGAGGTCAAAGAGTTGGTGGCGGAGCCCGCCGAGCCCTTACTTTCGAAACGTCGAAAGAGAATTGTACAGGATCCTCTCAATGAGGACAACCCTATCACAGTGCAGGTGCTGGGAATTTGTTCTGCACTAGCTGTTACTGTGAAAATGCAACCCACTCTGGTTATGTCCATAGCGGTTGTTTTCGTGATCGTGTTCTCAAACCTGATCATTTCTCTACTTCGCAACCTGATCCCTAATAGAGTGAGGATCATCGTACAGCTCGCTATTGTAGCTTCCTTGGTAACCTTGGTTAGTGAGGTGCTCAAGGCCTATAGCTATGATATGTATAAGGTACTTGGAGCTTATGTCGGATTGATCATTACGAACTGTATCGTGATGGGTAGATTGGAAGCTTTTGCTATGGGCAATAAACCCTATGATTCTATTCTGGATGGTCTGGGGAGTGGATTTGGATATGCTTGGATCATATTAACTGTAGCCTTTTTCAGAGAATTGTTTGGCTCGGGTTCTATATTCGATTTTAAAATATTTGAAGCAATAGGTTGGACTTCATTCCCAACGAATGGATTAATGGTAGATTCCATTGGTGCCTTTATGATATTAGGTATCCTGATTTGGATACAAAGAACACGAAACGGCTACGTAGAACACTAAAGCTAATAAAGAATCATGGATGCAATTAACATAGCAATCAAAGGCATATTTATCGATAATATGGTCTTTGCCTACTTCTTGGGTATGTGCTCTTTTCTAGCTGTTTCCAAGAAAGTTACCACTGCTTTTGGATTAGGGATGGCAGTAATTTTTGTCTTAACAATTACAGTGCCTGCTAACTGGTTATTACAGGAATTTATCTTGAAAGAAGGTGCTTTGAGCTGGCTAGGTGCTAGCTTCGAGACTATTGATCTTACCTTCTTACAGTTTATTATTTTCATTGCAGTCATTGCCGCCATGGTGCAATTGGTGGAGATGGTGATCGAAAAGGTATCTCCTTCCTTATATGGCTCGCTTGGTATATTCCTTCCGCTTATAGCAGTAAACTGCGCTATTTTAGGTTCTTCCTTGTTTATGGTGCAACGTGACTATACTATTGTTGAGGCTACCGCTTATGGGTTCGGTTCAGGGACTGGATTCTTCCTGGCGATTGTAGCACTGGCAGCAATCCGCGAAAAACTAAAGTACTCTAGCGTACCTAATGGATTAAAAGGGTTGGGGCTTACCATGTTGATTACAGGACTTATGGGATTGGCATTTAAGTCCTTCATAGGTATTGCTTTGTAAATAAGCTAAACGCAACAAAAAATATTAAAAGGCTGCACCAAAAGTGCGGTCTTTTTTTATATCGGAACCAGCGGACCTGGAGATCTGCTAAGTATAAAAGTCTGTCTCATGTATTTTTTTGAAATAAAATAACTATGCTGGCAATCTTTTCGTATGATTATTTTGATTTGTAAGGATAAGACATATACTTTGCGTATCTGATTAAAAAGATGAAAATATATAACTACATCCCAACCCCAATTTGTAGGCCGGCATTCCCGGCCAGGCGTAGGCCTGTTATATAATTCGTGATTGCCTACGTGGCAATCCTTCTCCCAGATTTTCATAATTCACCATTTCAGACAACTTTAAAACAGCATGAATTCTTTTGTAATTCAGGTTGCCAACTCGGCACATGTCGGCCATGTAGAGGAGATATGTCGACTTATTGAGGAGAGCGCCAAGCAAAGAGGTACGGGGATAGCCAAAAGGTCACCTGATTACATTCAGGCAAAGATCAATGAACATAAAGCAATCATCGCATTAGAAAAGCGAGGGGAACTAGCTGGGTTTTGCTACATAGAGAGCTGGGGCAATAAAACCTATGTCGCCAATTCCGGACTGATTGTCAATTCAAAGTTCCGTGGAGAGGGACTCGCTACAAAGATCAAGAAGAAAGCATTTGAACATTCCAGGAAGATGTTTCCCGATGCAAAACTTTTTGGATTGACCACTTCGCTACCGGTTATGAAGATCAATTCTGATTTAGGGTATCATCCTGTGACTTTTGATAAACTTACTTCGGATGATGAGTTCTGGAAAGGTTGCATGAGTTGCGTGAACTATGAAATACTACAAAGTAAGAGTAGAAGTAACTGTCTATGTACGGCTATGCTATATGACCCGCAAGAGAAGAAAAAGAAGAAGTGGGACTTTATTAAAAAATCAAGACTGTATAGTCGATTTATGAACATGAAAAAGAAAAAAATGACTTCAACGATAAAGGTGCTATGAAAAAGGTTGTTTTAGCATTTAGTGGTGGATTGGATACTTCCTATTGTGCCAAGTACTTATCAAAAGATCTCGGTTACGAAGTAGTGGCAGTCACTGTCAACACAGGTGGTTTTGATGCGGAGGAAAAAGAACGTCTCCGAGAGCGGGCACTACAACTAGGTGTTTCAAAGTATGAGTTTATAGATGAAACTGAGAACTTTTATCAGAATGGCATCAGGTATCTGTTGTTTGGAAATGTCTTAAAGAATAATACCTATCCACTGTCAGTAAGTGCCGAACGTGTTTTTCAAGCCATGGCTATTGCCCATGCAGCCAATAGAGTAGGAGCTAGTGCCATCGCACATGGCAGTACAGGAGCAGGGAATGATCAGATCAGATTCGATTTGGTCTTTCATACGCTATGTCCGGAGATGGAGATCATCACACCCATAAGGGACCGACAGCTCTCGCGAGAAGAAGAAATAGAATACTTGAAAGCCAATAATATCAATGACAATTGGGAAAAAGCCTTGTACTCTATTAATCAGGGGCTCTGGGGAACCTCCGTAGGAGGAAAAGAAACGCTAACATCACATCAGTATCTTCCTGAAGAGGCATTTCCTAGCCAATTGACTACGGATAAGGAAAAATCGATATCTATTCGTTTCGAATCAGGAGAACCTGTTGCCCTTGATGGGAAAAAGGATAATCCGGTCAATATTATCAATGCATTGAATGAAATAGCATCGGCATATGCCATCGGGCGTAGCATCCATGTAGGTGATACGATCATTGGGATCAAAGGTCGCGTAGGCTTTGAAGCAGCTGCACCTTTGGTATTGATCGAAGCACATCATATGCTGGAAAAGCACGTGTTGTCAAAGCATCAATTAACCATTAAAGATCAATTGGCTAACTCCTATGGAAGCTTAATGCATGAGGGGCAGTATCTGGACCCAACCATGAGAGATATTGAAGCCTTTTTGGTGAACTCTCAAAAGCATGTTACGGGGGATGTAACTGTCCACTTAGCACCATATCGTTTTTATGTGACGGGTATTGAATCTGAATTTGACTTGATGCAATCCTCTTTCGGTAGTTACGGAGAAATGAATAAAGCCTGGACTGCAGAGGATGCAAGAGGGTTTGCGAAAATTTTTGCCAATCAAACGAAACTATTTCACAACCTACACTCATGAATAAAATCAAAGTAGGCATAATAGGTGGAGCAGGGTATACCGCAGGTGAGTTGATCAGGATTCTTATTAACCACCCTAATGTTTCTCTACAACAAGTGCAAAGCGAAAGCCAGGTTGGAAAAGTCATCAGCGAAGTACACACCGATCTCATTGGAGAAACATCGTTGCGGTTTGTTCCAGCAATAATTAGTAAAGAGCTAGACGTAGTATTCTTATGTAAAGGACATGGGGCCTCAGCTCAGATTTTGGAGAATGACAAGTCGCTATTTCAAACCAAACTGATTGACTTGAGTCAGGATTTTAGGCTCAAACGATCTACTCACGACTTTGTCTATGGTCTGCCGGAATTCAATAGAAGCACCATCACCAAAAGTCAGTATGTGGCGAACCCCGGCTGTTTTGCTACTTGTATCCAGCTAGGACTATTGCCAGCTGTGGTTGAAGGTATCGTAGCTGGTAATATCCACATATCTGGAATCACCGGATCTACAGGAGCGGGCCAATCACTATCCGCCACCTCCCATTTTAGTTGGAGGAATAGCAATGCAAGCGTTTACAAGCCTTTTACGCATCAGCATTTGCTCGAGATCGGAGAAACACTCACTGAAATTGATGACGGATTTGAATCTGAGATCAATTTCATTCCGTACCGAGGGGCTTTTACGCGAGGTATTATTATTACCACATACTTTGATTGTGATGTCGATAATGAGAGTCTTCTCTCCATCTACCAACGCTATTATGAGCAGCACCCATTTACTCATGTTTCAGAGACAAATCCAGACTTGAAAATGGTAGTAAATACCAATAAATGTGTGGTGTACCCTAAGAAGATCGGAGACAAAGCAATGGTGATTTCAGTGATTGACAACCTGCTCAAAGGAGCCTCAGGCCAGGCCGTTCAAAATATGAATCTACAGTTTGGATTAGAAGAACAAACAGGACTCAACTTAAAATCAACATCTTTTTGATATGGATTTCAAAGATCGACATATAGCAATACTGGGAGCGGGTAATTTGGGTATCTCCATTGCAAAGGGGATAGCCGAAAAGGGACTGCTCAAACCATTCCAGATGACCCTTACCAGGAGGAATATATCTGGTTTGGCCTCACTGGCTGACGAAGGTTTCGAAGTGACGACAGACAATGCAGCAGCAGCTTTGAAAGCCAACATCGTGTTCTTATGTGTTCAACCCAAGCAATTGGCAAGTCTTTTTGAAGAGATTCGTCCCAGTTTGCAGGAAGGCCAGGTATTGGTATCTGTAATTACCGGAGTATCCTTGGATCAGATTGCGGAGATGGTAGGTCGTAATGTACCCATCATACGGGCGATGCCTAATACGGCTATTGCCATAGGTGAATCCATGACTTGTCTTGCCACAGAGAAGAAGGCAAAAAAGCATCTACCGGCTATTGAGTCATTTTTTCAGGCATTAGGTCGAACCTTAGTGATTGACGAGAATCTCATGCAGGCAGCCACCGTACTTGGAGCTAGTGGTATAGCCTTTTTTATGCGATACCTCCGGGCTGCCACCCAAGGTGGGATACAGATGGGGTTTCATGCAGAGGATGCGCAGCTGATAGCTGTACAAACCGCAAAAGGAGCGGCATCGCTCATTTTAGAAAATGAACAACACCCTGAAGTAGAGATCGATAAAGTTACCACTCCTCAAGGTTGTACGATTGAGGGATTGAATGAGATGGAACATCAAGGTTTTAGTTCAGCATTGATCAAGGGGCTTATGACGTCATACAATAAGATCAAATCTATTAAGGCATGAAAAACTTTGACGTCTATCCTCGTTATGATATAGAACCAGTCAAGGCCAGAGGGTCCTGGTTATGGGATGAGAACGGAGAAAAATATTTGGACCTCTATGGAGGTCATGCTGTGATTAGCATTGGACATAGTCATCCTGAGTATGTGAGAAGGATCAAAGAGCAAGTGGAGCAAATAGGCTTCTATTCCAACTCAGTGAAAATGAGCATCCAGGATGAGTTAGCGACGAAACTAGGCGAGCAATCAGGTTATCCAGACTATCAGCTTTTTCTATGCAACTCGGGTGCTGAAGCTAATGAAAACGCTTTCAAATTGGCTTCTTTCCACACAGGAAGAAAGAAGATTATAGTATTTGAGAGGGGATTTCATGGTAGGACCTCGTTAGTAGTAGAAGCCACTGACAACAAAAAAATTCAAGCACCTATCAATGATACTGGAAACATCTTACGACTTCCTTGGAATGATGTCAAAGCTTTCGAAGAAGTAATTGACGAAAGTATAGCCGGCGTAGTATTAGAAGGCATTCAAGGTATTAGTGGGATTTATTTGCCGGATGATCATTTCATATCTGCGATATCAAAAGGATGCAAAAAGCACGGTGCTTTACTCATTCTTGACGAAATACAATCAGGATATGGCCGCAGTGGTAAGTTTTTCGCGCATCAGTATTACGATGTACGACCTGATATCATCAGTATGGCCAAGGGAATGGGAAACGGCTTCCCTATAGGCGGAATCCTTATTTCCCCGGAAATTGAACCATGGGCAGGTATGTTAGGTACCACATTTGGAGGAAATCACCTGGCTTGCGCAGCTGGTATTGCTGTTTTGGATGTAATCAAAAAGGAAAAGCTAGTAGACAACGCTAAAACTATAGGCCAATACCTGATGTCTGAATTAGGAAAGCTAAATGGAGTATCGGAAATTAGAGGAAGAGGTCTGATGGTAGGAATAGATCTACCGGTCGAAGCGAAGTCGGTAAGATCCAAACTACTTTTGGACCACCACATTTTTACGGGCTCATCCAGCAATGCCCACACATTGAGACTACTGCCGCCATTGAATATTACCAGAGAAGAACTGGATATCTTCCTGGGGTCTATTAAAAAAGTACTAAGCGAAGAATTGGCCATATCCAATTGATTTTGAAACTATAGTCTATGAATAATTTTCTATCTGTAGAAGATGTAAGTGACCCGATGATTCTGGTCAAAGCAGCTATTAATTTGAAGAAAGATCCTTATGCTGATTCTGCTATAGGAAAGAATAAGGTATTGGGTCTGATATTCTTCAATCCCAGCTTGAGAACAAGAATGAGCACTACTCGGGCAGCACTCAATCTTGGAATGCAAGTGATCTCTATGAACGTGACCCAGGATTCCTGGCAATTAGAAACTGCTGATGGCGCTATCATGGATCAAGGTAAAGCCGAACACATCAAAGAAGCTGCGGCGGTTATGGGAAGCTATTGCGATATGTTAGGTGTCCGGTCATTTCCCACTTTGACGAACCGGGAGGAGGATTATAGCGAAGAATTGATCAATGCTTTTGTGCAGTATGGTAGTGTCCCTGTTATCAATCTTGAATCAGCCACCTTACATCCATTACAGTCATTTGCCGACCTCATGACCATAGAAGAGCATAAGCGGGTAGAAAAGCCTAAAATAGTGATGACATGGGCACCGCATATCAAGTCTTTGCCCCAATCCGTTGCCAATTCTTTCGCTCAATGGATGAATGCCGTGGACTCAGATCTGACGATTACCTGTCCTAAAGAAGTGGAGCTAAGCCCTGACTTTGCAGGCAAAGCTGTGATCGAAAAAGACCAAGATCGTGCCCTTGAAGGTGCGGATTTCGTATACGTAAAAAACTGGTCGTCGTATAACGACTATGGCCGTATCTATGATGATGAGTCATGGACGGTCTCTATTGACAAGTTAAAAAATACCAACAACGCCAAATTGATGCATTGCCTGCCAGTGAGAAGAAATGTAGTAATCGCTGATGACGCAATGGACAGCCCCAATTCAATCATTCAGAACCAAGCCGAAAATAGATTATTCACCGCACAACAAGTACTTAAAACCATAATCAACAAGTTATGAGCAAAGATCAACTTTTCGTTATTAAAGTCGGTGGAGGTGTTATTGAAGATGAAGAAAAACTACAGTCGCTTTTAGAATCGTTTGCTGCAATTCCAGGCAAGAAAATACTGGTTCATGGAGGTGGTCGTCTGGCTACTGATATTGGAGACAAACTGGGTTACCAAGCTAAAATCATCGAAGGCCGTAGAATTACTGATAATGAAACCATTGATATTGTCTCAATGGTATTTGCCGGGCTGGTGAATAAAAAGGTTGTCAGCCGGCTTCAGGCGTTAAGCTGCAATGCGCTAGGAGTAACCGGAGCAGATGGAGATCTGATTCGCTCCGGGAAGCGGCCGGTAAAGTTCGGTATTGATTTTGGATGGGTTGGTGATCCTCGCAAAGTCAACGCCGAACTATTAGCGCAATGGCTAGAAGGAGCCCTTGTTCCTGTCATTGCTCCTTTGACACATGATGGGCGAGGTCATATTTTAAATACCAATGCCGATACCGTAGCCAATGTTGTAGCCACGGCTATGGCCGAAAAGTATGAAACTCATCTTATTTATGCTTTTGAGTTGAAAGGTGTCATGAAAGATATTGATGATCCATCGACGTTGATCCATAACCTCAATAAGAGGAAGTATCAGGATTTGAAAACGCGTGGACGTATCTTTCAAGGAATGATCCCTAAACTGGACAATGCTTTCCAGGCCATAGCTGAGGGAGTCTCATCTGTAAGGATCATGCACTACGCCGTGATCAACGAATTGAGTAATGAAGAATATAATGAATTTACCCTGATCCAATGACATGGAGGTAAACAGGCAGACATATTATGATGAAGCACTTGCATTACTCAGTCAGCTGATCCAAACGCCCAGCTTCAGTAAGGAGGAGAACGATACAGCAGAGATCATCGATCAGTTTTTAGTTGATCACGGAGTGGCAACATATCGAAAAGGGCATAATGTATGGGCGCAAAATAAATATTTTGACCCTGATAAAGAGACGATACTGCTCAACTCCCATCATGATACAGTGAAGCCTAACAAAGGATACAGTAACGATCCCTTCAAGCCCATCCAAAGGGATGGAAAACTTTATGGACTTGGCAGTAATGATGCTGGTGGATGCCTGGTGTCCTTGATCATGACATTTATTCACTTCTACGAGCAGCAGTTGCCGTGGAACCTGATCATAGCCGCTACGGCTGAAGAAGAAAACTCTGGTAGCGGAGGGGTTGAGTCTATTTTAAGCGACTTAAAACCTATCACGTTTGGTGTGGTTGGAGAACCTACAGAGATGAAAATGGGTGTGGCCGAGAAAGGACTGATGGTACTGGACTGCGAGGCGAAGGGTAAGGCCGGTCACGCTGCAAGAGATCAGGGAATCAATGCGATATACAAAGCGCTGTCAGACATTGAGTGGTTCAGGACTTTCGAGTTTGACAAAGAATCCGAATTTCTCGGACCGATTAAGATGTCCGTCACGATGATTGAGTCGGGATACCAACATAATGTTGTGCCTGATACTTGTAAATTCGTGGTTGACGTACGTACGACAGACAGCTATTCCAATACAGAGGTGCTGGACATAATTCGCCAGCATGTTTCATGCAAGGTTACTCCTAGATCCACCCGGTTAAATCCCTCTAGTTTGCCATCTTCTTTGGCCATCTCCAAAGTAGCAGACCAACTTGGGATTGATAAATTCGGCTCACCAACGACATCTGATCAGGCTGTTATGGATTTCCCTACTTTTAAGATGGGGCCAGGACGGTCAGAGCGATCCCACACGCCGGACGAGTTTATCTATCTTGACGAGATTGATAGCGGGATACAAGGCTATATTAGACTTCTGCAAAACTTATTTGATCAAGAAAATTAAGCGTAATGAAACTCTGGCAAAAAGGAGAAGCCATTGATAAGGCTTTTGAGAAGTTTACCATCGGTAACGACCCTGAACTTGACCTACACCTAGCCAAATACGATGTGATTGGCTCCAAGGCTCACGTGAAAGGTCTGAAGAAAGTTGGTTTACTCAGCCCAGATGATGCGGACCTATTGCTAAAAGGGTTGGATGATATAGCCAATCGAATAGAAGAAGGGAAGTTTATCATAGATGACGGCATTGAAGATTCACATTCTCAAATCGAACTATTGCTGACCAAGGATCTGGGAGAGGTAGGAAAGAAAGTTCATAGCGGTCGTTCTAGAAACGATCAGGTACTTACGGCTCTGAAGCTTTTCACCAAAGATCACCTGGAGCAGATAGCTGACCAAGTCAAGGAGTTGTTTGAATTGCTCATCACTAAGAGTGAGGACAATAAGGAGAAGTTGATGCCGGGATATACCCATATGCAGATTGCCATGCCCTCTTCCTTTGGACTTTGGTTTGGGGCATACGCCGAGAGCTTGTTGGATGATCTCATTTTGTTGAAAGCAGCTCATCGGATTGCTGATAAAAATCCATTAGGTTCTGCAGCGGGTTATGGATCGTCCTTTCCTCTGGATCGAGATTTGATCACAGCCGAAATGGGTTTTGCAATGCTCAACCACAATGTCGTTTATGCACAAATGACACGGGGAAGATTGGAAAAGTCTACAGCTTTTGCGATCAACAGTGTTGCTAGCACATTAGCTAAGTTTGCCATGGATGTCTGTTTATATGCTGGTCAGAATTTTAACTTTCTGACGATGGATCAAGCTTTTACTACTGGTTCTAGTATCATGCCTCATAAGCATAATCCAGATGGATTTGAACTCGTGAGAGGTAAATGTAACCAGTTGCAAGCACTGCCCTATGAGTTGAACCTGATCTTGGGTAATCTTCCGTCCGGTTATCACAGAGACCTGCAAGTACTCAAAGAGCATTTTGTTCCGGCGATCCAGACAATACATGAATGCCTAGCTATTACTA
>JAHCMJ010000063.1 GCA_019192485.1 Cyclobacteriaceae bacterium HetDA_MAG_MS6
ATAAGTAGCTGGGATGTCAGTAATGTGCAATTCATGCAGTTCATGTTTAAAAGTGCCCTGTTATTCAATGCGCCAATCGGATCATGGGATGTAAGCAATGTCGTTAACATGCAAGAACTGTTTCGAGGTGCTTTCGCTTTCAATCAATACATCAATAATTGGAATGTTAGCTCCGTTACTAACATGACCCAGATGTTCTTTTTTGCCAATGGATTTAATCAGCCACTAAATAATTGGGATGTAAGCAGTGTCACCGAGATGATTAGTATGTTCAAAAACGCATTTGTCTTCAACCAACGACTAGACGAATGGGATGTGAGCAATGTGACGGATATGACTTCAATGCTTGAAGCCAGCGGCCTATCAAAAGCCAACTACGATCGAATTCTTAATGGCTGGTCTCAGCTTACACTTCAAAATGATGTCACTTTTGGTGCGGAGGGAATTGACTACTGCTATGGGACAGATGCTCGCCAATCGATCATTGCCAATTTTAATTGGACCATTACAGATGGTGATGAAGTTTGTAATGCCTTTATCACCACCTGGAAAACAGACAATGAAGGTACTTCCAATGAAAACCAGATCACCATTCCTACTGAAGGAACTGGTTACGATTATGCTATAAACTGGGGTGACGGCAGCAGCGACTCAACTGTAACCGGAGATATCACCCATACCTATGACTCAGCTGGGATATATACTGTTTCCATTACCGGTGATTTTCCTAGAATCTTTTTTGATGGCGAAGGAGATAACGATAAGATACTAAGCATTGAGCAGTGGGGAGATATTGCCTGGACCAGCATGTCAAGGGCTTTTGAAGGATGTTCAAATCTAACTTACAATGCTACTGATGCGCCCGACTTATCCGATGTGACCAGCCTTCAGTTGATGTTTGTGCATGCCACTTCATTCAATGGTGATTTGAACAATTGGGATGTTAGCACGATCACCAATATGAATAGTGTCTTCTTCAATGCCACTTCATTCAATGGAGATATCTCCGCATGGGATGTAAGCAATGTAACAAACATGAATGGGTTGTTTTTTTCCACACCATTTAATCAGGATATTTCTAACTGGGATGTGAGCAGCGTTACCAGTATGTCGCAAGCCTTCCAAAAGAATGCTGCATTCAACCAAGACATTTCCGGTTGGAATGTGAGCAACGTGGTGAGTATGTCAGGTATGTTTGTCGAAGCAAGTAGCTTCAATCAAAACCTGAATGACTGGGATGTAAGTAGCGTACAAAATTTTGCTTCTATGTTTTTCCGCGCCAGTGCATTTAATGGCAATATATCCAGCTGGGATGTAAGTGCCGCCACCACGATGAGAAGCATGTTCTCATTAGCAACTTCCTTCAACGGAGACATCAGTAGTTGGGACGTGAGCAACGTCACTACTATGCAGGAAATGTTTGGAAGCGCCGATATGTTCAATGCTGATTTGAGTGATTGGAACACCAGTGCCGTAACTAACCTCTCGCTCATGTTTGTGAACAATGACAGCTTTGACCAGGACATTAGCAGTTGGGATGTGAGCAACGTCACCAATATGGATCGAATGTTTTTGAGAGCCACCGAATTCAATCAAGACCTAAGTGGCTGGGACGTTAGCCAGGTCACAGACATGAGCAATATGTTTGATGATAGCGGTCTATCCAAATCTAACTATGACAAGATTCTCGAAGGTTGGTCGCAACTGACTTTGCAAAATGATGTTTCTTTAGGCGCATCAGGGATCGAATTTTGCAATGGAGACGTTGCACGTCAGTCGATTATTGATACCTTCAACTGGACGATTACAGATGCTGGCCAAAGCTGTCGTGACTTTATTACTACTTGGAAAACAGATAATGAAGGACCCTCCAACGATGACCAAATCACCATTCCAACAGGAGATGGAGTTTTCAATTACACTGTAGACTGGGGTGATGGAAGCAGTGATGCGGGAGTGACAGGAGATATTACACATACCTATGACTCAGCCGGGATTTATACCATTTCTATTTCAGGGGATTTTCCTGGAATCGCCTTTATCAACGCAAAGGATAAACTAAAAATTCTATCAATTGAGCAATGGGGTGACATCGTGTGGAGTGACTTGACCGGAGCTTTTTGGGGATGTGAAAACCTGGTGATCAACGCGACAGACGTACCGGACCTGTCACGAATCACCTCGCTGATCTCCTTGTTTAGAGGGGCACATGCGCTTATCGGAGATCTCTCCGGATGGGACATATCCAATGTTACTAATCTGGATTTTGCGTTTCAGAATGCGAGAGCTTTTAACTCTGATCTCAGTGGATGGGATGTCTCCAACGTAACGACCATGCGAAGCCTATTTCAAAACGCATTTGTTTTCAATCAGCCAATAGGAAGCTGGGACGTGTCTAATGTCACTGATATGAGCAACATGTTCACTCAAGCTGGGGCATTTAATCAAAATATCAATAGCTGGGACGTAAGTAAAGTGACGACGATGCACAGCATGTTCCGACTTGCTTACGATTTCAACCAACCTTTGGATAACTGGGATGTGAGCCAGGTAACTACCATGTCGTTCATGTTTGATGTGGCAACGGTATTCAATCAAGACATCAGTGGATGGGATGTTTCCAGCGTTACGAGGATGAATTCGACATTTAAAAATGCTGATGCCTTTAATCAGGATATCAGCGGATGGGATGTCGGCCAGGTGACGGAAATGAGCAACATGTTTGCAGGTAGTGCGCTTTTTAATGTTGACATTGGAAGCTGGGACATGAGTAGTGTTGTCAGCACATCTGTCATGTTTGCAGATGCAGAAGCATTTGACCAGGACATTAGCAGTTGGGATGTGAGCAACGTTACCAATATGGATCGGATGTTTTTGAGGTCGCAGGTATTCAACCAAGATATAGGTGCATGGAATGTGGGCTCAGTCACCAATATGGCTAATATGTTTGACAGGGCCACATTGTTTGATCAGGACCTATCGACATGGGATGTAAGCCAGGTGACCACTATGGTCGAAATGTTTGATGAGTCTAGCTTGTCCACCACCAACTACGACAAAATCCTGGAAGGTTGGTCACAGCTTACTCTTCAAAGTGACGTTGCTTTTGGAGCGGAAGGGACTTCCTATTGCTACGGAGCATCAGCACGGCAATCGATCATCGACAGCTTCAGTTGGACGATTACGGATGGTGGAGAAAACTGCCTTCCGTTCATTACCACCTGGAAAACAAATAACACAGGAACGTCGAATGACAATCAAATCACCATTCCGACTACTGGCACTGGCTACGACTACACGGTAGATTGGGGAGATGGAAATAGTAATGTTGGCGTGACTGGTGATATCACGCATACTTATGATTCAGCTGGGACGTACACTGTCTCCATTTCGGGAGATTTCCCAAGGATCTACTTTAATGATGAAGGCGATGGCCCTAAGTTGCTTTCGGTAGATCAATGGGGAGACATTCGGTGGACATCCATGGAGAATGCCTTTTATGGATGTGTTAACATGACTATTCCTGCCATGGATGCCCCTGACCTATCAGGAGTTACCTCCTTGCAACTAATGCTTGGCAGAGCCCAGTCATTCAACGAGAGCATCAATCACTGGGATGTTAGCAATGTGACTAACCTCAGAAGTATGTTTTTTGATGCGCAGATCTTTAACCAGCCGCTAGACCAGTGGGACGTTTCTAACGTGAACATCATGAACGGGCTTTTCAGCAGGACAGATGCGTTCAATCAGGATTTGTCAGCATGGGACGTGAGCAGCGTACTCACCATGGAGACCATGTTTTTCCGTGCCACTGCTTTCAACGCTGATATCAGTAATTGGGATGTGAGCAGTGTCACAACCATGCGCTGGATGTTTTTGAATGCCAGCTCTTTTAACAGTGATGTGGAAGCGTGGAATACATCAAGTCTTGTGAATATGGACAGGACTTTTGCCAACACCTCTTTTGATCGTGACATCAGCAACTGGAACGTGTCTGGTGTTACTTTGATGGGTAATCTCTTTGACAACACCGATCTCTCTCTAAAGAATTATGACTTGGTTCTGGAAAGCTGGTCTCAACAAACCCTTCAAAATGATGTGGTGTTTGGTGCTTCCGGAGTTCAATATTGCCAGGGAGCCGCCGCGCGTCAGTCCATTATTGATGACTTTAATTGGACCATCACAGATGCGGGGGAAAACTGTATTGTCAACATTCCCGATGCAAATTTCAAAGCAGCTCTGCTTGCCCACGCTAGCATCAATACCATAGATGATGGTGAGATTACCATTCAGGAAGCTGAAGCAGCAACGAACTTTATAGATGTCAGAGGCGATTCCATTGCTGACCTCACAGGGATAGAGGCCTTCATCAACATCAAACAGATTCTAGCCAATGATAATCAGCTCACGAGTATCGACCTGTCGAAGTTGTCCAAACTCGAAAGAGTAAGTGTAAAGAACAATCTATTGACTTCCCTGAATACATCCAGCAACCCTCTGCTGTGGGAAATTGAGAGTGGCGAGAATCAGATTACCGCTTTGGATTTAAGCAATAATCCAGAGCTGACAACCATTCAGACTCAGGAGAATAACCTCACGAGTCTGGATGTTAGCAACAACCCCAAGCTGTTTAGAATAACCGCGTTTAGCAATAACATCTCAGCTATTGATTTGTCAAACAACACCTTGCTAGAAACTATCAATTTTGAGTTCAATCAACTTACCGCCATTGATGTTTCTGACCTTCCGATCCTGACTAACATCAAAATCAGAGGAAATGGGGAGAGCCTGGTCAGTGCTAATCTTAAGAACGGTAATAACACCAATTTCACAGGAGCTATTCTCTTGGATCAAAACCCGAACCTTACTTGTGTCACCGTGGATGATCCTGCTTACTCCAGGGCAAACTGGACATTTGTTGATGATCCAGGCATATTCAAGTTTTCTTGCGATTCTGATGAAATCGTCAATATTCCTGATGCCAACTTCAAAGCTGCGCTCCTGGCCAATACCGAGATCAACACTATAGATGATGGGGAGATTACTGTCGGTGAGGCAGAAGCTTTCACAGGTCGCTTTACTGCCAATACTGCTGGTATCAGTGACATTACAGGGATTGAATATTTCTCCAACATCACGGAGTTTGTCGTTCCGTCCAATTCGATTTCCACTGCCAACTTTAGTAACAATACTAAGTTGACCTTTCTTGGCATTAACAACAACTCATTAACGGCACTGGATGTAAGCGCTAATGCATTACTTACTGATTTGAGATGCTATAACAACGTCGGGCTGGATACATTAGATGTTTCCAATAACCCACTACTTGAAATTCTTTTTGTGGCCAACAACAGTTTGACAACATTGGATTTGAGCAATAATGCCGAGCTTGTCCATATCTGGGCATCGGGAGGAAATAGTTTTTCTACCATTGATTTAACAAGCAATCCAAAAATTGCAAAACTGTTGATGGTCGATAACGATTTGACTTCACTTGACCTGAGTCAAAACCCTGCCTTAGTAGATGTTAGGCTCTCCACCAATGAATTGAATGCATTGGACCTTAGAAACGGCACCAATGAATTGATAACCAACTTTCAGGCGACCAACAATCCCAATCTTACTTGTATAAGTGTGGATGATCCTGCTTATTCCAGGGCAAACTGGATGGATGTAGACAGTGCTTCTTCTTTCAGTCTGTCCTGCGATCCAAATGAATTTGTAAATATCCCTGATGCCAATTTCAAGGCTGCACTAATCGATCTGGGGATTGATGACAATACGGATGGGGAAATTTCTTATGCAGAGGCAGGTGTGGTCAACAACTTGCAGCTTGCTAGCCGGGATATGACCGACCTGACTGGTATCGAGGCATTTAGTGATTTGATCACACTTACCATCAGCAGTAATAACCTGAGTGAGTTGGATTTAAGGAACAATACGAACCTTCAAAATTTGCAGGCCCTGAATAACCAGATCGAAAGCATTGACTTAGCGGGTCTTTCTGCGATTACCGCCATCAATCTTTCTAACAATAGCCTGGAAGAAATAGATGTGAGCGACCAAACAGCCTTAATCAACTTGTTTGTGTCCAATAACCAGCTAACAACTATCGATGTGTCGAATAATACCGACTTGCAATTGCTAAGTGTGCCGCTCAACAGCATCAGCATGATCGACGTGAGTGCGCTGACTGCGTTAAGGACACTATTTGTTCAGGGCAACGAGCTTACATCTATTGATCTCGCAAGCAATGCCAACTTGGAAAGCCTGGATATCGGGGGCAATCCGCTTGCCTCTCTCGATGTAAGTAACAATACCGCACTTGAATTAATCAGTGTAGATGATACAGGGATATCTTCGCTTGATGTAAGTGCCAATGGCTCCCTGGTTAGGTTAGAAGCACATCGCAATCCGAACTTATCTGCTTTAAATGTTAAGAATGGTAACAATTCCAATTTCACGCTCTTCAATGCTTCGGAGAATCCAAATTTGACTTGTATCACGGTAGACGATGTGTCATTTGCATCTTCTGCTTTTACTGAAGTAGACGCTCAAGCCAATTTCGATCTGGATTGCTTCAGCAATACCGATATCCTGAGTTTCAGCCTGGATGAGGAGTTGGAGCCAGCTGATATCAACAACACTAATGCCACAATCACGGTCACTGTTCCATTTGGTACCAACTTGGCCTCACTTTCACCTGCTATTACTCTTCTCAACCAGCAGGCCAGCATCTTGCCGACAGGAGAGCAGGATTTTTCTGAGGTCGTTGAATATACCGTAACTGCTGCGGACGGCTCGACCACCCGAGTGTGGTCAGTTACTGTAGAGCTGGCACCTAATACAGCGACAGATATTCTGACCTTTAGCATCGCTGAGCAAACGCAAGAAGCCGTTATTGACGCCGTAAGTGGCACAGTATATATCATTGTAAACTCCGACGCCGATGTTTCAGCCTTGTCACCAGCGATTACCCTTTCGGAGCAGGCTTCCATTGATCCGCCCTCTGGCTCATCCGTCAACTTTACGGACCCTACTGTCTTTACGGTGACCGCCGGCAACGGCGATACTCGAGACTGGACCGTGACAGTGGATCAAAAACAAGTACAGACTATCAGCTTCACGGAGATCGGTACTAAAACCTATGGGGATGAGCCATTTACCATTGAAGCTACTTCTTCATCTACACTGGAGGTTGATTTACAGTTGACAAGTGGTGAGGATGTCGTGTCATTTGCTGCAGGTGTAGTCACGATTTTGAGAGCCGGTGAGTTTGTCTTAGAAGCTAGCCAGGAAGGAACTGACTTAATCGCTCCCATAGTGACTCAGGAGACCTTTACTATTGGGCAAGCGTCTTTAACCATTACTGCTCAAGACAAGGAGGTTACATTCGGAGACGAATTACCTGCTCTGACTTATGAAGTTGAGGGATTGGTCAATAATGAGATGGAAGAAGTGGCTTTTACTACTCTACCCATGTTAAATACCATTGCTACTTCGACTTCTGATGCTGGAGACTATACGATAGAAGCAAGTGGTGCGATCGCACCTAATTATGCCATTTCATATATTTCGGGGACGCTGAGCATTGCTCAAGCAGAGGCCTTAATCACACTGTCCAATCTTGAGCAGGACTCCGACGGAACTCCTAAATCACCGACGATTGTCACGAATCCCGAAGGACTCAATGTGACAGTCACCTACGATGGAGCAAATGAAGCACCAAGTGATCCGGGTAGTTATGAGGTGGTAGTCACTATTGATGAACTGAACTACATAGGAACAAATACAGGAACATTGATCATCAACGAAGTGCTGGGTATCGGAGAGGAGTTTGAAATATCCTTGTTCCCCAATCCGGCTGTGTCTTTGCTCAACCTGGAAGTAGATCAGACAGGGGATTATCTCGTCATGTCATTGGGTGGTAAGATGTTGTTGTCTGGACAGGTGGTTCCAGGCAAAACAACTATAGATGTAAGCACTTTAGAGTCAGGGGTGCATCTCCTGATCATTAAAGACAAAGAAGGAAAAATACTCCACAACACTAGATTTATTCGTGGCCATTAGGGCGCTCGGTCATCTTGATCGGGAATTAAGAGGCGGTCTTCGGACCGTCTTTTTTTATTTATAAGTACTAAATAGTTGTGTTTCTACATGAGCAATGTGCTTTGATTTTGAATGAATTCAGATCAAATTGCAATCTCAAAATCCTCATCATGAAAGAAGTAACTGTAAAAGAGCTAAAAGAAATGCGAGATGCCAGCAAAGATTTCCAGTTGGTAGATGTGCGTGAGCCGAACGAATTCGAATTTGCTAACATTGGGGGAGAGTTGATTCCCCTGGGGACGGTCCCTCAAAACGTCGATAAGTTCTCTAAAGATAAGCAGGTCGTGGTGCACTGCAGGAGTGGAAAAAGAAGCGGTGACGCCATCACCTACCTGGAGAAAAACCACGGTTTTGACAACCTATACAATCTCGTGGGTGGTATTCTTGCCTGGTCGGATGAGATAGACCCAGAAGTTCCCAAATACTAAGGGTCAATCAACGATTAACTTTTGGTGTATCGTTGGTGCACCCTTTGCACTGATTTTGAGTAAGTAAATCCCCATCTGCAAATCAGGCAGATTCACTTCATGCCGATACATACCTCTTTCCAATGTCTGGGACATTACCTGATATCCGGAGAGGTTGTATACCTCGAGTTGTGCTTTTACCGGTAAGCCACCTGATTTGATAAAAAATTGATCCTTTGCCGGATTAGGATAGATTTTCATCTTCAATGATTCCTGTCTGAAGAGTATGGTTTTGGAATAATCGAACGCACCATCAAAGTCGACCTGCCGGATCCTATAATAGTTGTCGATGAAAGGAGATGAGGTGACTAGGGAATAGGTAGATCTTCCTTCATAATTCCCTTTGCCCTCTACTGTTCCTATCATTCTAAAATCCTTCTGATCTGCTGACCATTCTATCTCGAAGCGGTCGTTGTTGATTTCTTGGGTAGTAGACCATCGGAGAATGATTTTGTCTTGCTCAGCAGTCGCATTAAAACCCTCCCAGGTAACCGGTAGGAGAGAGCCAGAAAACGACGTTGGTACGTCATCAGGATAGTCTGGGTTGTTAGCATCTTGACTTTGGTCACCACCTCCATCATCCGAGGACCAATTGCCGGTGTTGGTAATCTGCGCCGCGCAGGCAGCAGTGGTACTATTACAAGTCGTGCTTCCGGAATACACAAGTACATCCAGATTGCCCACGATTTCAAAGGCATTGATTCCGGCACTCAGTCCCGTGCCCGTGATGGCCCCTGAATTGCTAAATAGATTGTTGGAGAAGGCTGTCAAAAACGTGGTGGGCGTGGAGGCATCAGAGCCTAGATATACATAAATCGTTTCGCCGGGGTTTGATCCTGTTGGGTTGAAGCCACTATCATCAACGGTGACAGTTCCGGTATTAGCTGTCGGAGAACCGCTTTCGGCAGATTGTATGATGATGACAGACCCTGAAGCTACGATTGAGGTATGCGACCAAGATAATGTACCCTCATTGGCATCTATAAATGACGAACCATTCCACTCATCATCTCGGAAGTAAATAGTAGTATTGGCAGGCAAGTCGACAAGTGTAACAAAGGCTATCCCTTTATCGGTATCGGCATCATAGCCAACCAAAAGGACTTCTCCGGCAGAAGGTTGGGAAATTGCCAAACCAGGCAAGCTTACCAACAGGATTGCGAGTATTTTTTTCATAGCGACGGTAAATGAATACTATAAAATTAAAGAATATCAGAATCCAATACAGTGTAGAAGTATTAATTATATCTACAACTACAATTAAGGTAGGTACTTATTTTTACTAATTACACTGAATTTGCGGGATGCATGAATTGATCAGTTTCGTCTTCGGCAGCCCTTTTGTGTAAACATTGAAAGTCTTTTTCTACTGCTAGCTCCAGATCTCCTTTCTTTTGCTGCTGTGTAATATATATCCCCACTTGCTCGCCCTCTGCCCATTGCCGTAGAGTATCTTTTGGGATTTCAAGAAAAAGCGTATCGTTTTGGTATTGGGCAGGAGCAGTTACTTTTTCCACAGGGATGATCCCATAAGAGAAAGTGACTTTACCGATAATGACTTTTTCTGCGACTCTCTTTCCATTGGCCAGTCTACTAACCTCGCTTTGGGTAAGTCTAAATCGTAATTTATTGCCTAGTATTCTTAGTTTCATTGCTATCTGTTGGTACTCAAGATTTCACGATTTGGCTATTTTGCCATTATGTTGAATGGACTTATTCTCGTAGGTGGTAAAAGTACAAGATTAGGACAAGATAAGTATCTGGTGCCCTTTCATGGTGTTCCACAGTATCAGCACTTATTCCAGATTTTTCAAAAGTTAAAAATTCCCAGTTTCTTATCCTGCAATGTCTCTCAAAAAGAAAGGCTAAAGGAATATCCGCTTGTCGTTGATTAAAACCAAGATATCGGTCCACTTGGTGGTATTGTTTCGGCGTTCCAGCAATATCCAAATCGGGCATTTTTAGTGCTTGCCTGCGACATGCCACTGGTTGATGAACTGACCATATCCGCATTGGCTGCGAACAGACAGAAGGAGGTCGACTGTACTTCATATCGTTTAAAAAATTCCAAGTATTTTGAGGCTACATTTACTATCTATGAATATTCGGCATTCGAATATATGAAGCGAAGGCAAGAAGCGGGTCAGTATGGATTACAAGCTATCATAGGTCATCTGAAGCATCATGTAGTTGAACCAGCAAATGAACAAGTCTTTGTGAATGTCAATGATCAGCAATCCTTGGAATACGTTCAGCAATTGCTTGGAAGGAAGCTACTGGATTAAGAAGTATTGATCTTTTGGCCCACCACAGAGGGGACAACTGTAGGATTCCGGCAGATTAGCAAAAGGTGTCTCCAGCGATACACCAGATTGCTCATCTCCGAGGGTTTCATCATAGACAGTCAAGCAGCTTTGACATTGATAAAGTTTTTTGATGGGAGCGGATTTGAGCGTGATATTGTCCGGAGTGTTTACCACTTCTTCATCTAGAGACTCAAAATACTCTACACTTAGGTCTATCAATAGTGGCGCCAGTACCTCCTTGGTGACCCTCTCGGCATATGGTCGATATTCGGTAAGGTTAGGGTTGAAATCTTTTGAATACTGAATGTTGTATGTTTCCGGCCCAGGACCCTCAACTGGATTTTTTTCAATCACCACGGAGGTAAAAGGTATCATATCAGGTGAGGTATTGATGGTGAAAGTGAGGCCTGATGTGTTGATATCTTGCTGGTCAAGGGTGCGTACTAGGTAAATTTTGAGTTCTAGTGCTTCCTCATCAAGTGCAGGGAGATGCCAGTTGAGTTCAAGAGAGGAGTGGCGAAGATTCATTCCTAATTTGCCAATTAACTTCTCCCAACCAACCAAGTCCTTTTCAAAAATCCCTTTTACCAGGAACGATTTCCATGGTGTGAGGCTAATTTTTCCTACCTCCGTCGATAAACATCTTTCACATATGGCCTTGAGTATGGTGGTTTTAAATCGATTGTTACGCCAGTAGAGGCCCAACCAGTATTTACCATCTTGAAGGCGATTGATTCCTTCGTAATAGGGGAAATTTACTTTTGGTTGTACCAGCTCCTCGGTGACTGGATGAGAAGTAAAGTGAATGGCTTTGTCGAGTGCACTGTATAAGGATTGATAGTCTCGAAAGTGCGAATGATCCAAGTCCTCTATTGCTCGGGATAGATTTGGCAAATCATCGGAGTAAGCGAGCACTGGAAGGCACCATGGAATGCCTTGAATATCTCCGAACCTGAGGTAGACGTACCAGAAGTTTTCAATATTAGAAGCAACGAAGTTGATATGTCCGGTGAATAAAGGCACAAGGCTCTGAGAAGGATCAACTACGTTGATTCTAAGCTTGGGCCTAAAATCAAAACTGTTGATGATATTGATATAGCGATCGGAAGTGAGCCATTTTTTGCTAGGAAGAACATCAAGTGCTACGTAGGAACTGGCTATATTTTGAAATTGGAAGGTATTGATCTCGTAGTGTGTGTGGATGGACTCGAATGTCTTCTCAAGCATTTTTTTGTTTTCATCCTTGATGGGGAAAAGAATATCCTGCCGCGAGCCAAAGTGTACATAGTCTGTACCTAGCTTTTCAGCCACCTTAATGATCTTCAGCAAATCTCCCGGGGAAATGATGCCCCCTCTAACAAAAACCCTAACCAGATCCCTGATTTTATTCATAACTACTTATACCACTACGGTTGCTTGGTCTAAAATACGTTTGATTTCTGGTTTACAACTCCCACAACCTAAACCCGCCCCCGTTTTTGCGCAGAGCTCATTCAAGGAGTCACATCCTCCAAGTATAGCCTGGTTGATGTTTCCGGCACCCACATTGTTACAACTACAGATCAATGTACCTAATACCGGATCCTGTGCTTTGCCGGAGCGCAAGATTTGTAGTCGCTTTTCAGATAACTCAATTTGATCTGTTATCAGTTCTTTGAATTCGGCGAATTCTGATTTATCTCCTAAAAGGATCGCTCCGACTAGTTTATCATTTTGGATGATACACTTTTTGTAAAACAGGGCAGATCGATCTAGAAATATGACTTCTTCATAGGATCGGTTCTCTGGTGTGACCTCTACCAATCCAATGGAGCAAAGGTCTAATCCGGGGAATTTCAGGATATTCATTGGTGTAGTACCTTGATAATAGCTGCTTGCATCCCCACAAATGTATCGTGCGCAGCAGTCAGCCTGCTGTTCAGCGGCTAGCGTCACGCCATTTAGTTTTTGTTGATGTTCGGCAATTTCGCCTAATGCGAAGATATCTGGATCACTACTCTGAAGATAGTCATTGACGACTACTCCTCTGGAAACCTCCAGTCCGGCGTCTTTAGCCATCTCAACATTTGGCCTTGTACCTATAGCAAATACTGTAGCATCGCATATAAAGGATTTGCCACTTTTCAGTGATATAGTAAGGTTTCCCCTTTCATCATCAGGCTGGATCTTAGTCACTTCTTCATTGGTGAGGATCTTGACTTCTAACTCTTCCTCGATATACTCACGTAAGAGAGAACTAGCCATCGGGTCGAGTTGCCTTTCCATCAACCTGGATCCAAGCTGGATAATAGTGACTTCCATATCAATCTCTGTAAGAGCCGCCGCTAATTCCAAACCCAACAATCCTCCACCGATAATGCTCACATGCGATTTCTCGGTTAGAAATGCTTTGAGTTGATCCGCATTTTGTCGGTCCCTCATTGTCATGATCCTGGGGTGATCTAATGAATAAGCTGGGGGTACAAAAGCCCTGCTTCCGGTAGCTAAAACCAATTTGTCGTAAGTGTGTACTTCACCTTTTGAATCGGTGATGGTTTGCTCTGATGAATTGATTGCGGTAATTGGGTTTGAGCGATACAACTGAATATTGAGTTGCTCCATTTCCCCATACTTGAATTTTAAGAGGTCTTCCCAAGATTTGGTCTCATTTACATAATCGGGCAATAGAACCCGATTGTAGAAGGGCCATTCTTCTTTGGAGAATATGTGAATTTCGTCTGTGGGGTTAAGTTCTCTATAGGTGTTGATAAACCTAAAGGACGCAGCGCCCGCTCCGACAATCACTATCTTTTGTGCTGGTTTTGCAACTTTTTGGATATCAACAGCAGCATATTTGAATCCGGGCTGCTTTGATTGTGGATCTATCTCATCACTGGTGATGTTATTCGCACGGCTTTCATCGGTACTGAGCATTTTCCCCCAATGCATTGGTAGAAACACCACCCCCTGCTTGATGTTTTCAGTTAGCTTGGCATTGGCAACGACTTCACCGCGTAATCCTACTATCCGAACAGGATCATTGTTTTTGATGGATTTGTTGGACGCATCTATGGGGTGTATTTCGACGAATGGTCTGCTGATGTGCCTTTTTAGTTTATTGACCTTACCAGTTCTGGTCATCGTATGCCACTGATCTCTAATACGTCCCGTGGTCAGGATAAGGGGTCTATCCTGATTTAAAGGTTCATGCGGAATTTCTGGTCCTACGCACTTGATTTGAGCCCTGCCATTTGAGGTATAAAATACCTTATCCTCAAAGAGTCGTTTTGTGCCCGGATGGTTCTTTTCAGGAACGGGCCATTGCTTGGTGCCGTGAGATTTTAGTATGTCGTGATTAAGTCCGGTCACATCTATTCTAGTGCCCCGAGTCATCTCTGAGTATTCCTGATAGATATCCTTTGGCGCATCAAAATCAAATCCTAAAAACCCCATGGTTTTGGCGAAGCGCATCAGTATTTCTGTATCCGGCAATGCTTGTCCGGGCGGTTCTATGAGTTTGTGGAGGTAGCTGATCCGGCGATCCGAATTGGTCATGGTGCCTTCCTTTTCGAGCCAGGCGGCAGCCGGGAGTACCAAATCAGCATATTGTATAGTATCACTTCTTTGTGAGATGTCTTGCACCACTACGAAAGGTGCTTTAGATAGGGCCTCATCGACTAGTCGAGCATTGGGCATACTGACTGATGGATTGGTACAGATGATCCAAATGGCTTTCATCTGACCATCTGCCAACGCCTGAAACATCTCAGTAGCGGTCAAACCTGGTTTGGGCTGAATAGCCGAAACATTCCAGAACTCTGCAACCTCCTGACGATGTTGTGGATTTGCCAGGTCTTTGTGTACGGCCAATAGATTTGCCATACCGCCGACCTCGCGACCGCCCATTGCATTAGGTTGTCCAGTAAGAGAAAATGGACCATTACCGGGCTTACCTATTTTACCAGTTATGGTACTTAAGTTTAGTAATGCGAGATTTTTGTTTACGCCTCCCGTACTTTGATTGAGGCCCATGGCCCACATGGAAATAAATCCTGATGACTGTCCTATGTAACGACTGGCCAGTATGATATCCTCTATCGACACATCGCAGATGGCAGCTGCTTCCTGTAATGATCGCTTCAAGACCTCTTTCCTGTAAAGTTCGAAGCCGTCAGTGTGGTCAGCTATGAAAGCTTGGTCAGTATATCCGTTTTCAATTAAGCATCTGCCAATAGCTTGAAAGAGAACTGTATCAGTGCCAGGAGTGATTTGCAGATGGAGATCTGCCAAAGCGCATGAATCTGTGACTCTCGGATCTACCACGACAAGTTTCACATGGGGGTTGTCAGCTTTATGTTTTTCGATTCGTCGGAACAATATAGGATGACACCAGGCTGGATTAGCTCCTGCTATGAGAAAGCAGTCAGCGAGCTCGATATCTTCATAGGAAATAGGCACGGCATCTTCTCCATAGCATTGTTTGTATCCCACTACTGCCGAACTCATACATAATCGCGAGTTGGTATCCAGATTGTTGGTCCCGATGAAACCCTTGGTGAGTTTGTTGACCAAGTAGTATTCTTCTGTTAGGCATTGACCAGATACATAGAATCCCACTGAGTCTGGACCGTGCCGAGAGATCAGACTTTTGAAAACCGCCGCTGCTCGTGATATGGCTGTATCCCAATCTACTTTTTCGAGCGGATGGTTCTTGCTCCATTTGAGCTGTGGGTGGAGAAGGCGGTCTGACTGATCCATTACGGTGTAGTGCAGGTTCATGCCTTTGGAGCAGAGCATGCCTTTATTGACAGGATGCGACTCATCCCCCCGAATTTCTACCTTACCTTTTTTCGTAACCCTGGCTTCTATCCCGCATCCTACTCCGCAATAGGAGCACGTCGTTTTTTTGTATTCTCCTCTACTCAAACACTTCAACTTTTTACGTAATCAAAACTACGTAATTACTTATATTTTTTAGGTATTAATACGTAAAAAGTGTTATAAAAAAGGTAGTGCCCCACCGTCTCCGGCAGGGCACTTTCACACCTTGAACAAAAGTGTTAACCCGACTATGTTTTTTAAAACTCAGATTTGACCTATTCCGATCGGCGGAGGAGAAAATGGATTTTTGCGTAGCGTTGCAATTTCTTTTTTCAGTTTGTCTATTACTGATTTACTTTCATCTAGCTGTCCTTGAAGCAACAAGTTTTGTGTCATGTGGTCGCTAGTCTTGATCGTTACCCATTTATCTTTTTCTGAGAGTTCCTCTTTGAGCTGCAATGCAAGTTCTCGCAACCTTTTTATTTTTTGATTGGCCTGCTTGATTTGAGAAGCGGAGAAGGATCTTTCATCCTCTCTGAGCAGATTTAGGTCTTCGATGGCTTGCTCTTTTTTGCGGGAATCAGTTAGCATCGGTTTGAAGATAAAAAATGCTTCTAGCAAAATGAGTAGGAATGTAAATCCAAGCAAGAAGTATTCAGTACCCGACAATTTCTCAACCTTTGCTGAAGCCAAGCGATCATATTCAAATGTGATCTTATTCATCAAAGTCAGAAAGTTGGACTCATATTTGAGTATTTGATCAACCCATATATCCAAATGCCTTTGTTGAGCTTGTTGGAGATTACTTTCAGCAAGGCGAGTGGCTGCTGCTTTGATCTGATTGAAAGATGGATCGATATCCGCAAATAGCTGCTTGATGACCCTGGACCCATTCATTTCACTAACATCAATTTCAGTACTACCGCTTTGTAGATCTTGATGCGATTGACTCCATAGTGCCAGGGCTGCCTTTAGCTCGACCCTTCCATCTTCAAACACTCGCTCCGTTTTCGCATTCTGCATTTTCAACGCACTTTTGGTCAGTTTCTGGCTAAGCATCCTTTGCCGCCCAGATATATTGATAATTCTGGAATCAGACTTACTGTTTTTGATCGTCTGCTGTATGAGCATCTGACTGCCCAAGATGACTAATGATAAAATAGCGAGTACAATTAGGTACTTTGATGTAATCTTTTTCATAGCTGTAAAATGATTTTAGAATTTGCTGTTTTTAATGATTAAGAAAGTTGATTAAATAACCACGATAATCGTAGTAATCGGGATGTTCTAATACCTCACGTCTGTTTCTAGGTCGCTCGTAGGGAATGATCAATTCATCTCCGATCTTGGCATAAGGTCCGCTGGTCATCATGATTACCCGGTCTGCCAGGAATATAGATTCGTCAACGTCATGTGTTATAGCAACTGCTGTGATCTGTTCTTTTTGCCAAACATCCAGGAGCACATCCTGGAGCTCACCTCTGGTCAGCGAATCAAGCATACCAAAAGGTTCATCCAAGAGGAGCACTTTGGGTTTTAAAGCAAATGCCCGTGCGATACCTACGCGCTGCTGCATGCCTTGCGAGAGTGCAGTAGCTTTTTTGTGGAAATCATTACCCAGACCAACCCTATCCAGATAATATTTGCAGATGTCTTCCTTCTGAGCTTTGCTAGCATGTGGGAATACCTGCTTAACCCCAATCATTACATTTTGGAGTGCCGTGAGCCAGGGCAGCAGACTAGGTGACTGAAATACCACGGCCCTGTCAGGTCCGGCATCTCTTACGGGTTCGGATTCCACATAAATGTGACCACCACTAATATCGTTCAGCCCGGCAATCATCGTTAGCAGTGTGGACTTACCACATCCAGAGTGACCAATGATTGAGACAAACTCCCCTTTCTTGATGGTTAATTGTAAATCATCAAGAACTACGTAGTCTCCTTTTGGTGTGGGGTATACTTTTTTTAAGTTTTCACAAACTAATAGGTCTTCCCTTTCGTCCTCTAGCACTGGAGGAGTTAATATTTCTTGTTGTTTAAGTGCTTCCATTTTGTTCAAGGTTTTGGACTATATGTATTTTGCGGTTTCTGCTTCTTTTGCTCTTCCCCATCGGATTCGGCCAGGCATGACGGGTTCTAGGTCTGGAAGTATGTATTTCTGGTCACTACTTTGTTTTCTGGTGGCCCCAACTTCGATCAGATATTCTAAAATTTCGTTCCGAAGTTTTTTGTACTCGGAGTCTTGATTGATCTCAGTTACATCGCGCGGACGCTCAAAGGGGATTTTGAACTCGGGGCCAAGAGTAGCTTTGGGGCCGGGAGTTAGTGGTATGATCCTATCCGCCATAATGATGCCCTCGTCGACGTCATTGGTAATAAGTAATGCCGTCCGCTTGTCCTTGCTCCAGATGTTGACAATCTCCTCCTGCAAAGTACCCCTGGTAAGTGCATCGAGTGCACTTAAGGGTTCATCCATTAGCAGTACTTCCGGCGTCATGGCCAAAGCTCTTGCCACAGAAACTCTTTGCCTCATTCCTCCGGAGAGCTCAGAGGGTTTCTTATTGATAGCATGTGTGAGGTTGACCATCTTGATGTACTTCCTCACGTGAGCTTCTTTTTCTTTTTTGTTCATTTCAGGAAACACTTCATCCACGGAAAGCTTCACATTACTGAATACCGATAGCCAGGGCAATAGGGAATAGTTTTGGAAAATTACTCCGCGCTCTGGTCCTGGTCCTGTGATAGGTTGTCCATGAAAGAGGACTTCACCTTTATCAGGAAACAATAAGCCGGTCATTAGATTGATAAGTGTAGTTTTCCCACTGCCGGTAAACCCAACAATAGCCAGAAATTCACCTTCTTCGATAGATAAATTGATATCTGAAAGTACTTCAGTTTTTAGGCCGCCTTGCCCAAAGGATTTGGATACATTTTTTAATTCCAGGATGGCCATTATGC
>JAHCMJ010000064.1 GCA_019192485.1 Cyclobacteriaceae bacterium HetDA_MAG_MS6
GGCATACACAAATCCTACTTGAATCTAGGCGTACATTTCACGTTGCTTCCGCAATACGACTCTGGGTATTTCTATTTGAGAAAGGCTGAGCAATATTATGGGTCCGATCCAAAGTTTAAGCCTGATCAGTATGCATTATGCCTATATTACCTGGGTTTGCTTTATGACAACTCCACCGACTACGAAAGATCAGCAACCTACTACAATAAAGCTCTGGAAGCTTATCGTAAAATAGGAGATAGTCAGCATGAGGCATATGCCTTAAACGCCCTGGCAGGATTGAAAATGCATGAGTCAAGCTATGTTGAGGCGCTAGACTTTTATCATCGGGCTTATGAGATCAAATACACCTTAGGGCTTCCCAGTGCCATCCAACTCAATAATATAGCTGTCGCTTATAAGCGGATGATGGAGTTGGAAAAAGCCTTTGAATTTGGTCAGAAATCACTTGACGATGCTATTTACTATGAGGATAGTGTCAGTATTTCCAGAGTACTCAATACGATAGGCGACGTATTTCTTCTCCAAGGCATATTTGATAGTTCTTTCGTGTATTATCAACAGTCTTTAGCCATTGCCAAGGAGGTTGGACATTCCTCACTTATGACTGCTGCCACACATGAGTTGGCTAGGTTCCATGAGCATCAAGGGGAGACAGAAGAAGCAAAGAATATTTACAAGAAGTTGTTGGCCTCCGACCATTTATCACAGTACCAAAGAGAGAGATTACAGCTCTCACTAGCAGAAACTTATCAAAAAAATAAGGAATATCATGATGCCATAAAAACAGCTGCTCAAGGTATTAGGTCCGCTATTGATAATCGTCATCATATGACTGTCAAGCAACTTGCGGAGTTGCTTAAGGATACTTATCAGCTTCATGGCGATGCTAGCAAGGCACAGTACTTTGCCACACTTGCTTCGACATACTCCGATTCGTTAAAAGCTAAAAATCAAGCCTCCCAGTTTGCCAATATGAGAATAAAGTTGGAGACCCTGGAGCAGGAAAAGACGATAGAGGCTCTTCAGCAGCAAGCACAAATAGATGCCCTGATTAGAAGTCGTTTGCTTATTGTAATCATAGCTATAGCCGCCGTCTCTATTTTAATCATGATTTACCTGCAAACTAGGAGAAGGTATGAAAACAGAATTCAAGGCATCAAAAATGAAAGCCTGCAACAGGAGGTAGAGAGGAGGAAAGACGAGTTGCATCGCCAAACCGTTCACATGATCCATCTGAATAATACATTGAATGAAGTGGAAGAACAACTTAAGAAAATCGGAAAAGATGGGGGTTACCTGGACACGAAAAGAATATTTCAAAAAATCAATATCAATAAACAACTGGAAAAGAATTGGGAGAACTTCAACTACTATTTCGGAAGTGTTAATCAGGATTTTTTTCAGAGACTCCTTGACAAAAACAGCAAACTCACTCAACACGAGCAGCGTATATGCGCCCTGGTAAAGATGAATATGACAAATCATGAAATAGCAACACTGCTTAACATCGAAGCTCAAAGTGCCAAGATGGCGAAATACCGGGTCAAGAAAAAGCTTGATCTCTGCGAGGAGGTCGATCTTGGACAATATCTTCAGGTACTTTAACCCATTATTCTGTTTTTTTTGAGATTTTTTAAGATAGGAATGTCCAATCGTTCCGATCGATTTGTCTTCAAGGCAAAATCGAATAAGATGAAGAAGCTCATTTTTATCATTTCTACATGGAGCATATTAAATACTTTAAATGCTCAAGATCGACTCTCTGATCACCTGTATACATTGGCTGGAGGTACACCCGCCTCTGCCAAGGTTGAGCAACTTTCTTGGCTAGTTGGTCGATGGCAAGGAGTTGGTTTAGGTGGTACCATAGAGGAAACTTGGAATCCACCTCATAATGGTCATATGACCGGTGCATTCAGGACGCTTACCAATGAGAATATGCAATTCTTCGAGTTCATGGACATTGTAGAAGTCGATGACTCGCTGGATTTGAGAATCAAGCACTTCAGCTATGATATGAAAGGCTGGGAAGACGCGGATGAGTACGTCAGGTTTCCTTTGGTGAAAATAGAGGAGCGAGCAGTCTATTTTGACGGGTTGACCTTGATAAGAGAGGAGACTGACCGGATCAAAGGATACCTATGGGTTAACCATGGAGATGGCAATGCCCAGGAGATGGATTTCGATTATACCCTGGACCAAAATTTTGGATTGAAGACTGAGGAGAAACATTTAACAACTAACTTTAATAACATGAGAGATTTTATTTTATTGCTACGTGAGGATTTTGAAGAATCCCAAAAACTTTCTGCCGATGCGATGCAAGCCATTGTTCAGGATCATACGGTCTGGGTAGAGGAGTTGACGGAAAAAGGACTGTTCAAAGGTGGTGACGGTTTGGACTACGATGGTGCGGTTTTGAAAGGAGATGAAGTGATAGATGGCCCATTTATTGAGTCCAAGGAAAGTGTTGGTGGCTATTACTTGATCCAAGCCAAAGACATGGAACATGCCAAGGAGATATCAAAGGGCTGTCCGACGATCAAGCATGGCGGCTCCGTAGAGGTCAGACCTATAATGATCTATTGATGTCATTGGAGCAGTCGATACCTTCCGAGCATTTTTTTCAACAGCAAAAGGGGAAGCTAACGGCTGCTCTCATCAGCTACTTTGGTCCTAAGCTGGCAGACGACATTGAGGACATCATCCAAGATACATTTTTAGCGGCCCTGAAGTCATGGCCGACGAACCCGCCTAACTCTCATGAAGGGTGGCTTGTGGCAGTTGCCAAAAACAAAGCCATCAACTTGCTGAGAAAGAAAAACAGGTTAGAGCAACTTACTGTTGATCAAGTAGCTTCTGATCTTGAAGCTAGGTTGGAAGCCAAAGAGGCGGAGGACAGCCAGTTGCATCTGCTACTTACTTTTATGGATTATGATTGGTCCACGCGCAAAGTACTGATCATGTCCCTCAAGGTGATTGGAGGCTTTGATGGTCGGTCAATTTCCAAGGCACTTCTCATTAAACGAGATACTGTATTCAAAACCTATCAAAGAGCGATCAAAGAACTCGAAACTATCCCTGATCGTCATGGAAAACTGGAGTTGACAGATCAAAGACTGAATACGATCCATAAGGTGATTTACTTGTTGTTCAATGAGGGTTTTCAGGCACTGCCGGAGAACCTAGATCGGAGTATTGACCTATGTCATCTGGCGTTTTACCTGGGGAAGATTCTCAGGAAGAGATCACTCGCCAATAGTGATACATATGCATTACTGGCCCTCATGTATTTTCATATGTCCAGACATGATAGCAGAAAAGACGGGACCGGAGATATGCTTTTGCTCAGCGAACAGGATCGAAAATTATGGGATAGCGAGATGATCCAGGAGGGTTTCAAGCTTCTCCAGCAATCTATCGGAGGTCAACGACTTTCTACCTACCATCTAGAGGCGGGTATTGCCTCTTTGCACTGTTCAAGTCCTTCTTTTGAGAAGACCAACTGGAAGCGTATTTTGTGGTATTATGATAGATTGGCATTGCTTAGTGCGTCACCGATTGTCAGACTCAATCAACTAATTGCTAGATACTTTCATGGAGATAGACATGAGTTATTTACTGATCTTTTGCAATTAGGTGAGGACAACCTCATGCAAACCTATCACTTATTTCATTCGTTCGTTGGGAAAATAAAGGAAGAACAAGACGATATACAAGGAGCAGTTAGTTCCTATCAGACCGCCATCCAACTTACTCATTCGGTAGTAGAACAGTCATTTCTCAGGAGGAAAATTGAAAACCTCTTAGTTTCCTAACAGATATACTTTTCTATGAAGTTGTTAATCAAGGATGCCTAATTGAGCTAAGACCGACTTGGTGATTTTTATCCGACAGGGACCAAATTCAGGGTGTGATTCAGATTGATCGTTGATTAAGCGAGTGGCAAAAAAATAGACACTCTGGCCCTTTTCAATATATCCTATCCACCATCCAATGTTTTGTCCAGCGACATTTGTCCAGCCAGTTTTCGCTCTGATCGTATAATGCTTCGTTTTCTCCATGACCATTATGTCCTTCAATATCTCAAACGACCGAGGGGAGAAAGGAAGGTTTTCCTCGTAGATAGCAATTAAGGTTTCAATTTGATTGATAGGGGAAATAGCAAACGATCCGAGATTCCAAAAATCGAGACCATCTACTGCAATATCTTGATTGCCGTAATTGCACTTTTCTAAAAACACTTTATACCTGGATTTTCCAATTTTCTTGGCAAGCTCCACACTCTGATCCAAGACATGGGACAGAGCATAACCCCGGGGCAGCGATTTACACACCTGCTTTTTCGCAATGGCCGACATCCCTGGGATTAGCAGCAACCAGAGATACCTTGTTGGTAAGGGCGTTTGGTAATGTTGCACGTCAGGAGTACGCTGCTGTTGGTATCAGATTGGCTTTGCATCCTATGGCGGACTTGGCGACCGAGCCTAGATGGGGGAGAATCAATGGCACTTTTGGTGAGGATGCACATTTATCAGCGCAGATGACCAAAGCGTACGTTTTAGGCTTCCAAGGCGATTCTCTGGGACCCAAGTCAGTGGCTTGCATGACCAAGCATTTTGCCGGAGGTGGCCCTCAGAAGGATGGGGAAGATGCTCATTTTCCTTATGGAAAAGAACAGGTTTACCCTGGTGATAACTTTGATTACCACCTTGTACCCTTTATAGAGGGAGCCTTCCCTGCAAAAACGGCACAAATCATGCCTTACTACGGTATACCAATAGGTCAGACTCATGAGGAAGTTGCCTTTGGCTTTAACAAGGCCATAGTTACTGGTCTCCTCAGAGATTCTCTGGGCTTTGATGGTGTGGTATGTACCGATTGGAATATTATCAATCCTGGAGGAATAGATGTAGACAGAGCATGGGGTGTTGAAGAACTTTCGCCAGAGCAACGTACTTTAAAAGCGCTAGAAGCTGGATGTGATCAGTTTGGTGGGGAAAGCTCCCCAGAGCATATAGTATCTTTGGTGAAGTCTGGGCAGATAAGTGAAAACCGAATAGATCGATCTGTCAGAAGGATTCTTAGGGATAAGTTCCTATTGGGTTTGTTTGACAACCCGTTTGTTGATATCGACGAATCTTCCAACGTTACCGGCCGAGAAGAGTTTGTGAAGCTAGGGAAGGAGGCACAAGCCATGTCAACGGTGCTTCTTCAAAACGATGGACTTTTGCCACTGCAAAGCTCCATGAAAATTTATCTTCATGGCGTGGAGGACTCAAATGCATTTGCGAAGTATGCGGAAATTGTCAATTCGCCAGATCAGGCAGATGTTGTAGTTTTCAGATTAAACACACCCTTCGACCCGCGAGATGAATACTTTCTTGAAGGCTTCTTTCATCAGGGGAGGCTTTTTTATTCAGAAGAGGAGTTAACTGATATCCTTGAACTCATTCAAGATAAACCAGCGATTGCAGTAGTTAACTTGGAACGTCCCGCAGTGCTGACGCCTATCAGAGAAAAAGTGAGATCATTGATGGTGGAGTTTGGAACGTCAGATGAGGTTCTTGCAGCATTAATCTTTGGTGATTCAAAGCCGCAAGGTCGACTACCTTTTGAGTTGCCATCAAGCTGGGAGGCCGTCCTTGATCAACTTGAAGATGTACCATACGACTCTGAAAATCCACTTTATCCTTTTGGATATGGCTTAACGTATAGATAATCGATATCGATTCGTCAACTTACTTACCCCTAAGTATGTGATTGTTTGGAAATTACAAAAAGCAAAAGTTCATTCATGACACACCATAAACATGCTTGGTTTCTGCATAAATTGGCTTATGTTGTAATCTATAGGGTAGTGTAAGTGGAGAAAAAATGTCGAATCAAGGTGATAAAGTACACGTAAGTGGTACTTATAGTAAAAGAAGTTGAGGATCATGACAAAAACGATAGATCAATCGGAAAGAGAACTGTTGTTTACCAGGCTTTACATGGAGGCTTTTCCAGCGACTGCCAAATTTGTTAGTCGAACAGGGGGATCTCTGGAGGATGCCCGCGATGCTTTCCAAGAGGCATTACTTGTTTTCTATGAAGATGTGATGCTTGGGGATTATCAAGTAGAGGTTTCGGACAAGCCCTACCTCCTGGGGATAGCTAGAAACATTTACCTGAAAAAGAAGCGTAGGAACAAGATCGACAATTCATTGGAAGAGGTTGAGGTAGTCGACCTACAGGAGGATGAGATATCTACGGGCAAACTGCTGAATTTCTTGCAAGAGACGAGCCAGCGGTGCATGGAGTTGCTGCAGTCCTTTTACTATGAAAAGCTGACCATGGCTTCGCTAGCTGATCGATTTGGATTTCGTAGCGAAAGATCGGCAACGGTACAAAAGTATAAGTGCCTTGAAAAAGTCAGAAATCGTGTCAAAGAAAAATCTATAAGCTATGAGGACTTCCTTGCATGAAATTGAAAAGATTGAGCAGTACCTTTTGAAAAGAGGGAATCCCGAGGAGCATCTATTGATGGAAGCTAAAATGCAATTGGATTCTGAGTTAGCAGATCAGGTAGCCTTGCAAAAACAAACCTATAAGGTGATTGTATCCTATGGCCGTCAACAATTAAGGCAAGAGATTCAATCTATAGATAGGAAAGTCTTTCGGTTGCCGGTTTATGCCTCTTTTCGTTCCAGCATATTATCTATTTTCAAAAAATCTTAACACCATGTTGACACAATCAAGTGTAATTCCGATGGTCATTGATCAATCGGGCAGGGGCGAGCGCGCCTATGATATTTATAGCCTTTTACTCAAGGAGCGGATTATCTTCCTGGGTACAGGCATTGATGATCAGGTGGCCAACGTCATTGTCGCACAGCTGCTATACCTCAATAGTCTTGATCCACATCGTCAGATTGATATGTACATTCAGTCGCCTGGAGGTAGTGTATATGCGGGCATGGCTATCTATGATGCGATGCATCTTATTTCGGCTCCGGTGTCTACGGTGGCTGTTGGCTTCTCCGGGAGTATGGGCACTGCACTCCTGGCTTGCGGTGCAAAAGGTAAAAGGTACGCCTTGCCTCAAGCGACTATTCATATGCATCCTACAGGTGGAGGAGCCAGAGGCTATACAGAGGATGTACGCATAGCTACTCACGAGCAGGAACGCATCCAGACCCAACTTTTTCATATCATTGGCAGGAAAACCGGCCATACCTGGAAGGAAATCGAAGAATACTTCCGCAGAGATAGATTTCTCAATGCACTTCAGGCACAGGAGTATGGTATAGTAGATGAAGTCTTAGGCGACACATCACATCTGGTCAGAGTAGAAAACAGAGATCCAGATATTGTTTACTACGACCAAAGTGTAAAAAATAAATAGTGCTTACCTGAGTTGCATCATAGCTTTTAGATCGTCAAGCTCTGCTTGATATCTTTTGTTTTCCGGTGCCAGGGCTATAGCCTTTTCCATGCATGTTTGAGCTGTTTTTATATCGCCCATGATTTTGGTGATCATGGCTAGACTCTTATGCGTCGAGGCTTCCTCGGGGTAGAGTGCTACGTTGAGTTGAAAAACTAACCGGGCCTGTGGTAATTGGAAGGATGTGAGAAGTACATAGCCGTAGGTATTGAGCTCTTGCTTGTTTTTGGTTATATGCCGATACTTTTCAGTCAAGTTGTTAATATCCTGGCTGTAAGGAAAAAAATCTGTGGCAAACATTTTATCCAAATCTGTCACCACCTTGTATTGAGGCTCGTAATCTGCTGTCATTATATGGATAATATCATCCTCCAGGGTGACCACCGGTGATTCCACAATACGATTGATCTCATTGCCATCTTTATCGTGAAAAATAAATGTTGGTACCCGATGGATGTTTAGCCCGGCTTCGTAATGTTCCGGTGTCTGTTTATAGGTTTGTAGTTCACGACCCACCGCAATAACATTGATTTTGTTTGTAGGAACTCCCCACTCGCTGGTGATTTTCATGAAAGCAGGTACCTCTCGCTTACTATCACCACACCAGGTACCTAAGAATATGGTAATTGAATCAGGTTTTGGAATCCCTTCAAGCTTTTCTAAATGGACTTCTGTGGTTTTATAACTGGGTTTAAACCATTTTTTGTAGGGTTTTGTCCAAAGTTTTTTAGGGTTGACCTGTCCATGCAGGTGGCGATTACCCTTGACATCGATAAATGTTCTGTTTATTACTTGTGCCGAAACCCCCAGACTAAAAAGTGAAAAAGCGGTGAGTATTAGTAGACTTTTCATGGATTTGAATTTTTCTCCAAACCAATGCTTTTTGTCAAGGATTTACTGTTAATGAATGCCTAAAGAATCCTAAACGAAGTGTTAATGAGGGGAAAACCTATTGGATTCTTATGCTAAGCTGATCAATTTTTTGAGTTGTACGTTGTCATTAGAATGACAAATATCCATATTGCTCTAGCTCTTCCTGTTCTTTTACTTCCTGGACGATTCCGTCATAGAGGACCAATCGCCTGCTGGACACGGACCAAACCGTTTGATATTGATGGTCCGTTAAGATAATCCCTTTGACCCGTGATCGCTGCTGAATAATGGGCAGAAGTGTTTCCACCAGGACTGGAGATAAATAGGAAAAAGGCTCGTCCAGTAGGGTGAACATGGTATCTGCGTATAGGTGTACTGTGATTTCTATCAACTTTCTTGTGCCACCTGAAAGTGCTCCCAATCGAGTAAATCGCTCTCTTTTGATCTCGTCAATAGCTAATAATTCCGCTTCATACTTTCTTAGATGAAATATCTTGATTAGATCATCTAAGGTTAGGTAACTCATCAATACACCTTCTTGTGTGACGAAATTGATGGATTGTGAAACTTGATGGAGTTTTTTGACATATTGACGATTTAACCTGACTGATTGATGAGCTCCGGTGAGTGTGCCGAAGATGACTTTTAGCAGACTTGACTTACCCGAACCATTCCTGCCTATTAGCCCGATGACCTCACCCGTCTCACAGCTGAGATAGACATGGGACAGTATTTTTCTGTTCCCAAAGGATAAATCGACACCATCTACCTCCAGTAAGTTCAATTGACTATTAATTGGATGATCAACATCAGCAAAATCATAAGAATCACGTCAAGGACTATGGAAGACATCAGCATAAAGGTTTTCCCGACGTGGAGATTGTAGAAGAAATAGAAATAACGGTGTCTGGACATCTGGTATATGCCAAATGTAAATGCATATCCTATGACTTTTGTCCAGAAGATATAGGCATAGATTGACGGGTTGTCATCCAGAAAGATATTCAAACTCAGGGTAGTAAAGATCAAATGATATATAGTGCATTCTCGATAGAAGTACTTGATGGCTACTAATCTATTTCGCATGTGGTATCCTGCTTTCACTGGCAATGCGCAACTATAACGTCTCAAGTCACGGATTATTAGTCGAAAATGCGTCTCAGCCGTTTATTGCTTATTTTCTGATCTCCAACATGATCTGGTTATCTTGGCTATCCACTCCCGAAGGATGTCCTAGAGACCTCAAAGTGCCAAGCTCTTTCAGTCGGAGGCCGCTTTCCTCGCATATATTCTGGTAAAATTGAATATCTTTTGCAACTACAGGAAAGTCGAGCCAGGTTTCTTCCTTCGTGATATTGAGATCTACATTAGCAAAAAAAGCACCCTCAGATGAGAGGTGGCGTCGTACAAAATCAAAGCAAGAACGGACTATATCATCATGCATGTGAAACAATACAGAAAAGGCCAATAGAAAGTCAAACTCCCTCTCCAGATCAAACTGGGCAAAATGCTTAAAAGCCAGTAGTTCAGGCTTTTTGTTTGACAAACCCTCAAGCTTGATTTCTTTTAGAGCCTCGTCTATTACCGGTTGACGAACATCAATGCCTGTGTAGTTACATTGATCTAGAAAATCAATAATGGGAATCCCTCCTCTAAGTGTTCCACAGCCCACATCTAGCAGTCTGTGATGGCTTTGCAATCCACGACTTGTCAAGAATTGGATCTGGAAGTTGCGCTTCATTTGCCACAACTCCGGCGGACCAACCAGTTTATGTCTTCGAAACTGAGGGTCAAAGGTTAGTCTTAGCTTTTTCAGGATAGCTTGCAGGTATCTTTTCACTTGTCAATCTTACTTGCCTTTTCTTTTGGATGCATAAGCTACCTCTTCATCCAGTAAGAGTGCTTCTTGTATGATTTCTTCTACGCTCTCTGTGATATCCAGTAGGGTATTTAGTGTAATTCCAGCTACCTGTTTCCGACCTTTAAAGTCCAGAATGCCAGAGGCATTGCCCAGCTCGTTGGCTCTGGTAAAGGCCAACTCCACACCACCATCTTTGATGGGATTGAAATAGCATATCCAACTTTTACGGTAATAAAAAGGGACTCGGTATCGAATCTCGCATGTGACTCCAGGGTTGGCTAACATCATCTGATGTACTTGTCGCATAATGAGGCGTTCTGCGGGTGGGGCTTCCTGAATATAATTGAGTACATCATCCATGCCGATAAAGTTAATGGTGGCTAATCAAATTTTTATGAGTCTCGATCAAGAGCTTTTCATCGCTAAGAATTTTAAGAGCAAAGATCTTCTTTGCTTTTTGCTTCTGGGAAAAATTAAAGAAGGAGCGGTTAAATGCTTCATAGATTTGAAAGGGTACTTTTTGGGGAAAGCATAAAAATTATCACCTCTCTTAGTATATGGCATCTTTAATCAGATGGCTTGCGGGAAAGACTTTTAAATTTTCTTGACTCTTGCGTCCTTTTTGTTAAGACAAAGGGCCAGTGAACAATTTGTTATCATATCCTGCCAAAAAACTCATTTCCCTACGCAGCAAGTCCTCTCCAAGGAGACGTCTCCTTTCATCGAAGTGACGCTAACAATCGAAAAATACGAAGGAGCAAAGAGCAAATTGAGCTAATGGCTAAACACTGATAGTCCCGAATTTTTAAATTGTAAAAATGCCTGTAAGTCGGTGGTAGGAGTTTTTCTTTTCCGGTTGTTCATCCAGAAAAGGAACAAAACACATGATAGGTATACGCACAACTTTCACGATTGTATTTGGTTTGTTGTTGTTCTGCAGTGAGGCTCAGGAACATCACTTTTTCAATCCTTTTGGTCATCAGCTCAATACCAATGAAAGTGGTGTGGTACTTGATGGCTATGACGTAGTCAGCTACTTTCGACAAGAGCGGCCTGTTATGGGTAAAGAGCAGTATTCATCTGTCTATCAGCAGTCCTTGTTTTATTTTTCATGCAAGTCTAATAAACGCAGGTTTGATAAAAACCCTGATCAATATATCCCACAATTTGGCGGTTGGTGTGCGTTGGGCGTTTGCTTTGGACTAATAGATGATAAATGGCCAAGCGGCCAATACAAAGTAGATCCTGAGAATTACCTTTTGATGGATGAGAAACTGTATTTGTTTTATCCGGAGAAAGAGTTTCCTGCTAAGTCAAAATGGTTGGAGAACCCTGATGTTTTCATCACAGAGGCTACCAATGTTTGGGATAGCTTGATCACAGCGACACGCTAGAAAGTGAGCTTGTTGCTTTTTATTTTTGAGGTTTACGGATGAGATAGAAGTGTTCTCTTAAATTCGCACGTGGATTGATCATCATGAGTGCGATAAGAAACATCATTTTTGATTTAGGTAACGTCATCATTGATCTGGATGAAGATCGGATGTTGCATTCTTTCGCGAAGTTAAGCGACTATCCGGTACCTATACTGCTATCATCTTATGAAAACAATGACATTTTCACACGATTTGAGCGTGGAGATATTGCTACTGACGAGTTTCGTGATGGAGTACGTGATTTGCTTGGCAATAAAGCAGCAACTGATGATGAAATTGATCATGCCTGGAATGGAATTTTAGCCGGTATCAACCCACTTCTGTTTACAGACGGTATTGACAAAATACGAGAGGACTATCAGTTGATTGTATTGAGTAACACCAACGAAATTCATGCTGCTGCATTTGCCGCTATTGCTATGCGAGATGTTGGGACGGATGTTTTTCAAGATTATTTCCATCATGTCTACTTATCGCATCTGATGGGGTGTCGCAAACCTGATCCTGAAGCCTGGGAAACCATTCTAAACGATCACAAGTTAAAAGCAGGGGAGACTGTTTTTTTAGACGATAAAGAAGAGAACCTGGCATCTGCCAAAAAGCTGGGTATCCAAACTGTACATATACCAAAACCCACTGCGACTGTAGCATGGATAAATACAATGAAGTGAAAGAGGTAGAGGGGGAGAGTGAGAAGGTCAATGCCTCATCCTTTCCGTGGAAATACTTAGGTTTTTTTTTGCTGACTGTGATCACAACCACATTAGCAGGAGCAGAGTGGATATATGGTCGTTTTTTGTTTTGGGGTGAACACACCATGAGTTGGGCGGATTTTTCTGCCGGTTTCCATTTTTCATTTCCTTTTCTTCTGATACTGACCTGTCATGAGTTTGGACATTACTTCACGGCCAAGTATTACAATATCAAAGTCACCTTGCCCTTTTACTTTCCTGTGTGGTTGGGGTTTATTGCATTTCCTTCATTTGGAACCATGGGGGCCTTTATTAGGATCAAGGAGTCCATTCACAGTCGTCGTGAATATTTCGATGTAGGCGTGGCAGGACCTCTTGCAGGTTTTGTTGTAGCAATTGGAGTGATTTGGTATGGGTTTACACATTTACCTGGTCCTGATTTTATTTTCTCCATACATCCCGAATATGAGCAATATGGGCTGGATTATGCCAAACATGTTTATGAAGGGAAGGGGGGGATTTCATTCCAATTCGGCGGTAACCTGATCTTTTGGTTTTTTCAAAATTATGTAGTGGAGGATATGACACTATTGCCGCACCCCAATGAGGCGATTCATTACCCTTACTTACTAGCCGGACATTTGGCGCTGTTTTTTACAGCGCTCAATCTCTTACCCATAGGGCAGTTAGATGGTGGTCATGTTATGTTCGGTTTATTTGGTCAAAAAATGTCACGGCGTATTTCCAGAGTCGCTTTTACATTATTCCTCTTTTATGCCGGACTTGGATGGCTGAGTCCCGATCAAATGGTGGATAGTTCCATATCCAGCTCACTTAATTTCCTGATGATCATCGGACTAAATCTTTACTTTATCTACCTCTGTACCTACTCCATGATTGAGCAAAAGAAAGATCGGCTAATGTACGCTGCCATTATGCTCACAGCACAGTACATAGGTGCCAATTTTATAGGTATGCAAGGGTACGGTGGTTGGGTTTTGTTTGCGATAATCATTGGCAGATTTATAGGTGTCTATCATCCAATGGTATCCGATAACCGTCCTCTTTCGATGGGTCGAAAGCTAGTGGGATGGATTGCGATCGTTGTCTTTGTCCTCTCGTTTAGCCCCCAGCCTTTTGTCATCAAATAACCATGTATGTCGCGCATACTCCCTTGCTGCTAGCTTTCCGCATAGTTGGATAGTAAATCCGTCGGACTAACTATTAACGACTACATCGCTTGGATTCCCCCCAACAGGTTTCTTACATTGGTGAATCCCTGTGATTCGAGAAACATTTTGGCTTGAGCACTTCGACCTCCTGCTTTGCAGTGTACAATAACTTCTTGGTCTTTCCACTGTTGCAACTCACTTACTCTCGCGGGTAAGTCTGCCAATGGGATATTTTTGCCATTAAGGTTGCGTTCGTCGTATTCCCAGTCTTCTCGTACATCAATGAGGACGATGTCTTCATTGTTATCTATTCGCTGTTGTAATTCAGCTGGTTGGATGTCCATACTCATGATCTATTTGAGGATTATTTTACGGATAAAGATACGTTGGTCTTGATGCATTTGTAGAATATAAATTCCAGGTTTTCTTCCCCTGAGGTCATAAGTTTTTTGAGGGCTATATTGACTTACTCTTTTTCCGGAGATATCCAGTATTTCCAATCGATCAATGTCTCCCAGGACATGGAACAAACCATTTGTGGGGTTAGGGTAAATGCCAATTTCCGTTGAGTTTTCTGGATTTTTTCCCAATACAAAATCGACAGAAGACCGAAAGACAGGTCGGATCATGAGACTACCCACCAGCCTTTGATTTTGCTCCCAAACCCGGTTGGTGTTGGTGAATATCTCGTCAAAAGCGACCTCGTTATTCTTATCAAAACCAATACCTATGTAGTCGTCGGTGAACTGCTGATAGCCCACATAAAAAGTGTCTCTCAATATCAAAGGAGTACCAATATTCACCGTATCAAACTGATCCCTGGAGATAGAAGGTATGATATAAGGTTGCTGTTTTAAGACGATGTCCTCCTCCAGGTCTTTCCATATCTTTACCGTTATACTTTCACCTGCAGAAGATGGCTCCAGGTTAGGGAAATTCATCAAAACTTCAGTAAGTGTATCTGGCTCCTCCAGGATGTAACGTACTGCTACCTGACCTCTATTGAGATTGATCCCAGCAGCAAACTCCGCGGATCCATCATCATAAGCATAGTGATTATGAAGGGCGTAAGTGGTACGGAAGGTATCATTGGCTAGTACCATTCCATCTAAAAATGTAGTATCACTAGTTCTTAGAAAGAAGGAGGCCTCAATACCGACTGAATCACCAAGCGATTGAAAAGGTCCGAAGTCTGTTGGCGCCAGCAAAATGTAGTCTGTGAAACCGACTTCAAAGATTTTGGCGTCTGAAGTTGCATATAAAGAAGATTCTGCGAAAAGCTCATAAAAAGCATCCATAGGGTGCGTTTGATTATCCAGGTTTGAGACCTGAAAAGTTTGAGGAGATAGGTATTTACCTGGATTTACTTGGAACTGGCTCATAGGCATCTCATAGAACTTACCAAATAGCGGAGAAGGTGTCCTGGACAGGCTCCTGTCAAAATAGAAAACATCATCTGGTGCCCGATCTACGTCGAGGTATACATAGTCTATGTTCCAGGTGTCGAACACACCATTCAGTGAATTGAAAGCCTGGAATTTGATGCGAAAGTTTTCATGAAAGAATGCGCTTCCTACGGGGATAATTACCTGCGAGAAACGCAGTGTGCCATCGATAGGATCAAAGACCAGTCTGTCTGATCCGCCCATGATGACCGAAGTATCTTGCTTGTTGGGGAATAGATCTTGTGAAACCCATACCGTATCATTTCTAAGAAACTGGACTCGTAAAGAATCACTTTCTTCAGGGATTTCACCATTCCCTCTGATTTGCCAGAAAAACGAAAAATACACTGTCGATCGCTGCGCTATGGGGATTCTGGATAGATCAATTGGGCAGGATACCAGACTATCTGCGGCACCACTAAAAGTCGATGTAGCGCTGTAAGGCCTTCCCTCGGCATTGGCTCCATCAAAAGTGGCGACATTGAAAGTTGGGGCATTGACGCCTTGTGTATTATTGACCCATACATGCTCTCCAAACTCCCATCGATTGGTATCAGGTCTGCCATCGGAGGTGGAGAAATCATCCCAGAAAGGCAACTGAAGGCGACCACCATTCTCATCACGCGCATTAGGTACAGAGGATCGGGGAGAGGAGATCCGCTTCAGAGGCTTGAGGCTAAGTTGCGCAGAGCAGATACTTGCGAACAAGACAAAACCGATCAGGAGAAGAAATCTCATTCCTGGTCCAAAAGCGTCGGTGCAACACTTATTGAATCCGGACGATACACCCATATGTGCACTTTAGATTTAAGCCTGATCTCTGTACCGCGTCGGGGGCGTTGCCTAAAAACCGTACCGGGAGGTACCGGTTCTTCCCTATATACTGTTTCGCCATCACTATTCTCTTGTTCAATAACGGCTACACCTTCCTTTTCGTATGTGATATCACCAATAGTAAGCCCTGATCCAATGATAGCAAATTGCGCGCTTTCGAGGTCTAAACCAGTCAGATTCGGAGATTGCAATACTTGTCTGCCAAGACCATCACCAGCCACCAGATCTATAACTGAACCTTTAGGGATCATTTCCCCTTCCAATATTTCTCGACCCTCGTAGCGTTGCTCGAGGATGTAGTTCAGCGCTAGCAGTGGCACGTACTCAATCTCACCCAATTTGAGATCGTAAGTCTTTAGGACTAATTGAGCATTTTTGACTGAGCCTTCGATCAACTTTGGCATTCTGACCAGGGGAGGCTTTTCAGCATTAAGCGTAAGATAGACCTTTCGATTTTCCTTTACTTTCGAATGAGGCAGCGGAAATTGCTTGAGAACGGCAAGGGGGGGGTAGTCAGGAGTGTAGCTTGAGTCTTCCGTAATCTCATATCGTAGGTTTCTCCTGGTGAGGAAATCATCAAGCTCTTCGTACTCTACACCGATTACATTAGGTACTGTGATCGTATCACCATGGTTAGTTTTCACCGGTAGGTAAATGAAGAAGAATATGACGGTAACCAGCACTATCCCTACTACAGCCGCAGTGGCATGCATGAATAGCCCCAGCCAGGACGAGGTACTAAACCAATTCATTCAATCGTATTCCAGTTAATTTGGTGGTATTGCGACAAGGACCTACAGCACCAAAATTTTCGAAGTCAAACCTAATCAAATAATTTGAGGCTTGGTAAGTCAGGCAATAACTAAAACATCGGTTTCCTGATTTGTCCTGTCATTCTGACTGACCAAAGCGCTCTCCTAGAAACTTGAATTGAATGTTTAAGCTGTTTTTTCTTTTTAGGTGGAATATTTTTCTTCCACTTCAAGCCCTTCATCAAAGGCTTGGAGATGAATAGATTCTTACGGCTTTGATTTGGTTTTACTGTTTTTTGATAAAATAAAATTCGCTTTTATATACGTCTGTCTAGGTCGATCAATTGTGTTCTATGTGTAGGCCAAAATATTAGTTGTGAAATTTCGTGAGATGATTTTTCAACAAAAGAGAAAACATCGAAGGATGATCAATTGACTTCTTGCTATTTGAGTTGGACGAAAAAGGGGTTAGTTGGAATTGGCTATCATTAGTTAATTGTTTTAACTATTTCTAATTACCCTAATCCCTATTATTATGAATGGAACCAGATACGTCCGCTCGTATTTTTTAACCGTTGCGAGCATTTCAATGGCAGCTTTTGTGATCTTTTATCTTTTCAGGCAGGATCACAAATCTCTTTCAAATGATCACCTTGCTCAAGTTTATAATGGTATGTCCTTTGAGGATATTAGGCGCATGCCTAAGTACGATAGACCTGATTTGAGCGTGATACATGATCACGAGATGACACAAGACCCGATTGCGAAAGAAGTACCCGTTGCACGCTCTCTTCGGGCTTTTGAGGAGTTGAAAAAATCCTTTACCAACAAAAAGTCCGGTAGGAGTATGGACGCTATAGCCGGAGTGAGTTGGCAGGAGCGAGGACCCAACAATGTAGGCGGGAGGACTCGAGCGCTAATGTTTGACCCTAATGACGCCACTGGCTCCAAAGTCTGGGCCGCCGGTGTTGCTGGTGGGCTTTGGTTTAACAATGACATCAGCAGTGGTAGCTCTACCTGGCAAAATGTTGATGACTTTTGGGCAAATCTTGCGATTTCTTGTATTGCTTATGACCCTTCTGCCACCCAGACTTTTTATGTGGGTACCGGCGAAGGTTTTTTTAATGCTGATGCCGTCAGAGGAGCAGGCATATGGAAATCGACAGACGGTGGTACAACTTGGTCGCAATTGAGCTCCACCACTACAGCGGATTTTCACTATGTGCAAAAGATAGGGATTACCTCTACAGGTATAATCATAGCAGCGACCCGTGAGGGATTGTTTCGATCCTCCAATGGAGGAGCTAGCTGGTCTCAACTTTTTTCAGGCAGGTTTGCTGATGTGGAAGTAGCCTCAAATGATGACATCTATGCGAGTGAAGGTATTTTTACAACGGGTATTCTTAGAAAATCAACGAACGGTGGTAGTTCCTGGAGTACTGTTACGCCCGCAACAGGAGGTGAAAGAATAGAGATAGCCATATCTCCATCTAATCCGGGTACAGTATATGCGGTAGCTTCAAGTGGATCTAACATTGCCTGGATGAGGAAGTCTACCAATGGAGGAGGTAGTTGGACTTCTATAACTGTCCCCCCCTACGTCGAACAGAGTTGTAGTAATTCTGCTACCAATGACTTTTCGCGTGGGCAGGCATGGTATGATCTGATCCTGACGGTACACCCGACCAACCCGAATATTGCCTTGGTAGGCGGCATAGACATCTACCGGACCTCAAATGGAGGCTCCAGTTGGAACCTGGTTTCTTACTGGACAGGAGCATGTGACACCTACGTTCACGCAGATCAACATGCCATGCAGTTTAGTCCGGTCAATGCCAATGTAGCGATTTTTGGTAATGACGGAGGAGCTTATTACTCCTCCAATGTGGGTTCTTCATCCAACCCGTCTTTCTTGGCCAGGAATAATGGCTACAATGTCACGCAGTTCTATGCCGCAGATCAAACCAATTCATCCGGAAGCAATTACATGCTCGCTGGTGCGCAGGACAATGGATCCCAACAATATACCACCTC
>JAHCMJ010000065.1 GCA_019192485.1 Cyclobacteriaceae bacterium HetDA_MAG_MS6
AATACTTACCGGAAGACGGGTCGAATAGGGTAAAACCTGTGAATTGTGAAGAAAAGACAGGAGAGGTTTGTATGATACGCTCAATGTCCTTTCTCACAACCACTCGCTTGACTGAAGAGCATCCTGTGATCACCCCAACACAAAATATTGCAATACCTAGAGATTTAACTTTCACAGTGAACTTGATCAAAATGCCTTAAATTTTTTAAATATCAGCGAATTTCAGCACATTGGATTAGGTAATTAAATACTTTCTTTATTTTTTTCGTAATATTTTTATTTTTATTTTCACCTCGCAAAACAGCCTAGAATTTTTATCCATTTTCGAACGCCACCATGAGTATCCTAGACCTAATCACACTTTTGATTTTCTTAGCAGCGGTCTTCACACTGATTAACATTTCTGTACTGAAGTTGCCTTCTACTATCGGACTGATGGCAATCGCGCTCATGATGTCAATCGTTATCCTCATCTTAGGTGTGGTTTTCCCAGCTGTCACGGATGGAGCCTCCCACATTATAGAGGAGTTTGATTTCAAAGAGGTTTTGTTGAAGGTCATGCTAAACTTCCTGCTTTTTGCCGGGGCATTGTCACTGGATCTGAGGAAGTTGTTGGAAGAGCGGGTACCTGTTTTGATTTTGGCGACCCTAGGCACGCTTTTGTCTACGTTTATAGTAGGGACTCTCATATGGTTTGTGTTCCCTTATCTGGGAGTAACGATACCCTATATATTTTGCCTTCTTTTTGGCGCACTGATTAGCCCCACGGATCCTATTGCAGTTTTAGCGTTAGTCAAGAAATTCAATCTTTCCAAAAACCTTGAGATCAAGATAGCAGGTGAGTCGCTTTTCAATGATGGGGTAGGTGTTGTAGTGTTCTTGACGATACTGGGAATAGCCGAGACTCAATTTGGAGGTGCAGCTGCGGCACACGGTGCTCATGGAGCAGGTGAGATTACGGCATCGTCTGTGGGTTTGCTATTTATCAAAGAAGTTGTGGGCGGTCTGCTCATGGGAGCAGTTTTTGGCTTCCTTGGATTTAGACTTTTAAATTTTATTGATAATGACCATGTCGAGTTGGAAGTGCTAGTTACGCTTACACTAGTGATGGTGGGAGGGCGCATTGCAGAGTTACTTCATGTGTCGGCCCCACTGGCGATGGTGGTGATGGGTCTTTTTATTGGTAATGAAGGGAGGGATGAGAACCTGGCTAATGCCACCGGGGAATATGTATTTAAGTTCTGGCACCTTTTGGACGAAGCCCTAAATGCAATACTTTTCATATTGATCGGTCTGGAGATGATAGTGATAGCCAAGACCTTTTCGTCAGATATGATATTAATTGGAGTTGCTGGTATTCTGATCGTGTTATTGGCTAGATTTTTGGGTGTGGCCTTACCGGTCAAGGCTATGCAGCTGTTTAGGTCTTTTGAGGAGAAGACTATTATCATACTTACCTGGGGTGGGCTTAGGGGAGGGATCTCAGTGGCACTTGCTCTTTCACTATCTGAATTTGAATGGATAGAGCCCTATGTAAAGGAAACCATACTGTTCGCAACTTACTGCGTGGTTGTATTCTCGATATTGGTCCAAGGATTAACCATACCGAGATTATTGAAAAATTAGGTTTTTATGACAAGCTAATATTTAGCTAAATTTGCGAATCTTTTAACCAGGAATGACAACAAAACCAGTTGCTATGAATGAAGAAATCATCGATCAGCATTTGTTTGGAGTTTTTGGAATTTGCTGAAACTGACACTAACACATGAAATTAAGTATTGCTGAAGGATTGTATCTAATTGCCCTGGACGATGAAGAGGGCAGGCTTTTGGCGGCTGCTGAAAAAAGCATTGTACCTGGTATACTAAGTGCTTGCGTATTAGAGCTGTACTTACTCAATAAGGTCGCGCTCACAGATGGTGTGATCAAGGTAGAAGATACTGTGGGGACTGGAAATGGCATCTTGGATAGCGTGCTCAAAAAGCTTCACTCCGGTACACATATCGTACAGGATATTGAAAATCTTACTGATCACTTCAAAGATATTCAGGCTGATATCGATGAGTTGTTGGTTCACAGAGGTATTTTGAAAAGAGAGGCAACCAAGTTGTTGTGGATTCCGCTTTCAGAAAGAATGGACAATGCCAACTATGCTTTTGAACAAGAGATCCGGAATATTCTAAAGGCCATTGTTTTCAAAAGTGCAAAGCCGACGCCATCATTTGTCATTCTGATGTCACTTATCTATGACTGTAAAATACTGGATGAAGTGTTTCATGACAAAGACGATCTAATTGATGCAGTGAAGGTGGCGAAGGATATTGTCGATTCACCATCAATAGATAGTGAAGTCTCTCAGGTATTGAAGGAATTGCGTAAGTTTTTTAACCCTTAATCTTGTGAGTCTTCCGGAACACCACCGGTAGACCCTGAATAGTCAGACTGCTGAAGGCTTTCAAGATCAGCAGTTTCCATTTGAATGTATTTCTCAAGTAGCTCATCATTATATTGTTGAGCCTCATCAGGACTTACGTTGTATAACTTGGCATATAGTAAGCTTTGCATTTCGTTAATGGTACGCAGGTAAGCCAGTACTGTATCTTGTTTTTCCATCAACTTGTTTGCTCGAAAAGCCATAAAACCAAAACCCTCGTGAGGGTTGTTATTGTCGCGTTCGAGGATTAGGTATTCTATACCATCCACTGTTACAGGATCAAAGTGGAACTCAGTGCCTTTTTCATGGATTTCTTTGGGGCGAAAACCTTCACCTTCGTTTAAGGCCTTGTTCTCGCATGAAACCAACAAAAGGACTAGCAGATATAAAGGCAGTACGTTCTTAAGAATCATTCGGTACCCGTTTTTTCTTTAAAGTATCCTTCTTCTACATTAAACACTTTTTTCAACAGTTTAAAGGCCTTGCCGTTTAAGATGATCAACAGGTAATCGCCCGGAATGATTTTCAGTTCTCCCAAAGGGTTCTTGATTAACCTACGTTTGCCGTACTTATCTCTCTTAGTAATCCCTATCAAAACGCTGTTATACTTCCTCTTTAAGTCAAAAAATACATCCTGATAGGCTTGATTAACATAGGGATTGCTGGAAGTTACCAGAAACTGTTTGATGTCGTAGTCTGTGTCTGCTTTGGCAATAGACATAATGTCCTCACTATATAACGCAACATCAGGTTCAAACATATAGCTGGCCAAAAGCTTTGACGAAATCTCATGTTTGGAGATAGTATTGCTCACGCCTGCACTTAGAAAGGTGTTTTTTAGATCACCATTGTCAAGCGTCACCACAAAATCCAGGTCCGGATATATCTTTCGTAGATTTAGAATGTAGACTAGCTTTTCGGTATCATCCTCAAGGTTAACGAAAACAATGGATGAGTCCTGAATGCGGATTTTCTTGAGCATATCCAAATTCTTGAAATCATTGTAGAGTGTGAAAAGATTTTTCTCTTCATACTTTTCGTTAATGAAATCAACATGCTGGCGCTTATCAGTTACAATGGCGACCTTTTTGCCGACGCCAAGGAGCTGCTCGGCTACCATTCGGCTAAAGTCATTCCACCCGATGATGATTGCGTGATCTTTATAGTTCATTCCGTTATAGCCTAATTTTTTATTCTCCTTAATTGTAGCCATAATACTAGTTATTTGACCAATAAGCAAACCGTAGATTCCTAAACTGGTTAAAACAAATATGTATCCTACTATTCTCCCGTAGACAGTGGTGGGATAAAGTTCTCCGTAACCTACTGTCGTCAGTGTTACCACAGAATACCAAATAGCATTCCCATAGGTCGTCAATGAAGATTGAGAACTTTTAGCTTCGGAGTTGACTAGAAAGATAATAAGCAGTACGTACACTAGTAAACCTGCCAGAAATCCCAGTATCAGCCGAAGCTGTTGGTTTTTGATATATTGTTTGAGCATTAGTCGAATTGGCTGCAATCAAATATATGACAATGAACAGGATTGCGCAAGGGGCTTCTTGCTTGCTACGACTCTTATTCGGTTTGGAGATAAGTCGACAAATCTGATATCGTTTCGATTTGCAGTGAGTCTGCATGCTCTCTCCTCATCATTAAGGCAAACGTATTGTTAAAACCCAATGGGTCCAACCACGTAACATTGTGCAGTTGCTGGAACTCTGTTTTGGTGTATTGAAAAATAGCGTTGGGATCACTACCTAGGCGATCAAGTATCGTATCTTGAGGTTGGAGAAGTACCAGGAGTCCGGTCCCTGTATATTCTGGGTATAAATCTATCTCTTTTGTTCGCAATGCATCAAAAAGCAACTTAGTACCGCCAAATCCCAGTTTCAGCTCCGTTCTTAAACCAGTATTTCCTTCAATGACCATGGCGAACAAGTGAGCCAGAATAAAACTTTCTGTAAAGGCCTTGGACCCAATGACAACGTCGGGTTCGGAGTGGTGTCCTGCTTTGAGAGAAAAAGGTAATTGTTTGTTCTTTAGGTATTGAGCGGCCACATCTTTGATAGATTGCTGCTCGCGATCTACCAGGTAGTTAAGTTGTGTGATATCTTCATCGGTTACAGTATTGCTTAATAGTTGTAAAGCGTCTGAAAGGGACGGGTTGTCCAGTAATGCCTGCCGATGCACCAGAGGAGCTGCAAAGTAGGGTGGAAAGTACTGTTTGTCGTCTACCAAGGATTTGAGGTTGTAGGCCTTGATCCTGCCATCCGTACTGAAACCATCGATGACATCTACATCACCATTTTCAAGAGCTTCATACATCAACCCGATCTCCATTTCCTTAATGGAAATCGGTAAGTCATATAACTCATTTAAGCCTATATATCCGTCACCTCTTTCGATAAACTCGGAATTGAATCCGGCGGTTAGCTTGCTCTTCATATGACTTACTTCACCTTTTGGATAAAGTAGGAATACGGCAGATAATACTATTATGAGCGGAGCAATTAACTTCCAGACATGATTGATGTGCTTCTGGATATAGCCCAAAAAGAGGTCTATGAAAATGGCAAGTACCGAAGCAGGAATAGCGCCTGCCAGTATCATGCTGGGGTTATTGAGCGAGATACCTCGAAATATAAACTCTCCCAGCCCTCCGGCTGCGATCAAAGCGCAGAGAGTAGCGACGCCTACGTTGATCACCGCGCTGGTCCTAATACCTCCAAGAATTACTGGAAACGCAATAGGGATCTGAACTATCCGTAAAAGTTGAAAACGGGACATACCCATGCCTAATGCTGCTTCTATGATAGCAGGGTCTATCTCTTTGATGCCGATGTATGTATTCCTGACAATAGGCAATAGCGCATATAGAAACAAGGCGATGATAGCTGGAACAGCACCGATCCCAAATACTGGTAGTAAGAAACCTAATAAGGCAAGGCTAGGGATAGTCTGAATCACCCCAACTAGACTAATGATGAGAGAAGCTAGCTTCTCCTTCTTAATAATGCTGACACCTACTGTGATGCCAACTATAGAAGCTAGGATCAGTGAGATCCCAGTGAGATACAGATGTTCGAAGGTTTGAGTTTGAACTTCATGCAAATGATCAAGGATGTAGTAAAACCAACTCATTGCGTACTGTTCTTTTTTTCATACTTATAGTAAGCGTTGATAGCAGCGACCTTCTCATCTGCTGAAAAAGTATCGCCGGCCAGCAACTCAAAAATTGATGGATTGGCTTCATCTTCGATTCCCAAGGCTTTGGCTTTGGTCAATTTCAGCTTTAGCGCGAAAGCGTCTTTACGGAAAAAGTCCGCTACAAAAGGTTGCTCCGGGTTGAAGAGCAAATCAGCAGGAGAACCTACCTGGACCAACTTTCCTTCATGAAGCAATGCAATTCGATCACCTAACTTTACGGCCTCTTCCGTGTCATGCGTTACCATTACTATTGTTTTGCTTTTTAGCTTTTCAATCTTCGGGAAATCATTTTGGAGTTGGTCTCTAAGCAGTGGGTCTAATGCACTGAATGGCTCATCCATTAGTATAATGGCTGGGTCATTGACGAGTGCCCTGGCAATACCCACACGTTGCTGTTGCCCGCCACTCAGTTGGCTAGGGTACTGCTGCAGCAGATCGCTGTCAATACCTACTTGTTTTAACAAGGTGCTATAGAAATGATCATCTTTAGGTTTACCGATGATCTGACTAGGTACCTTCATGTTTTGAGCAACCGTTAAATGGGGGAGAAGTCCGATTTTTTGAATGACATAGCCAATTTCCCGCCGCAGTTGAGTCAGATCCTGTTCTTCAGCAGATTTACTGTTGATCGTAATGCGTCCCGAATCCGGTGCTATTAGGCCATTGATGAGTTTTAATAAAGTTGTTTTACCGCTACCACTCTTTCCAAGCAGCACCAGTGTTTCTCCTTGATATATAGAAAGTGAAATATTCGAAAGAATGCGTACTTCTTCAAATGATTTGTTAATCTTTTCAAATTTTATTATTTCCCTCATCAATAAAATGTTATTTTCTTTGAAAAAATATCATTTATGTACAGCTTTAAGGATAATCTTAATTTGACTATGAGCAGACATACTTACGATTTTGGTGTTATTGGAAATTGCGCTTTTACGGCACATATCAATCTGAAAACTAATGTTTCATGGATGTGTTGGCCTAGATTCGATAGTAGCTTCATTTTCGGTGGACTTCTTGATAATAAGAAGGGGGGCGAGTTTTCCATCAAGCCATCTGGTGATAAGTTTATCTCTACTCAATATTACATTGAAAATACGAATATTCTTTGTACTGAGGTGGAAGGCGATGATGGAGTATATAGGGTGACCGATTTTGCTCCACGGTTTTTTCAGACTGATCGTCACTATCGACCGCTGATGTTGATCAGAAAGGTTGAGAGGATCAAAGGCAACCCAAAAGTGATCGTAAAATGTGAACCGACAGGGGATTATGGCAAAGTGACCCCGGAGCCAAGCCAGGGAAGTAATCATATCAGATTCCTTGGATTAGATGGGGCTGTGCGTCTCACCACCAATATTTCTTTGAACTATATATTAGAAGAACAGAGCTTTATACTGAATGAAACAAAGTACATGGTACTGACTTACGGACCTCCCTTAGAGGCAGCTCTGGCAGAGACGGTGGAGGCTTTTTTGACTAAAACTACTAACTATTGGAGGGGGTGGATCAAAACAGCTAGCATCGTGAATTTTTATCAAAGAGAGGCGATCAGGTCGGCGTTGATCTTAAAAATCCATCAATATGAAGATACTGGAGCCATAATAGCCGCTACTACTACAAGCTTGCCAGAGTCTCCCGGAAGTACGCGCAATTGGGATTATCGCTATTGCTGGATGAGAGATACTTTTTATACACTCAACGCTTTCAATAATATTGGTCACTTTGAGGAGTCGGAGAAATACTTTCACTATATCCTCAACACCACCATGGAAGAGAAAGATAGGTTTCAGCCGCTGTATGGTATTAGCGGTAAGAAGTCACTTGATGAAATTGAAATACCTCTCGAAGGTTATCACAATAATCAACCGGTTCGTGTTGGGAATCAAGCTTATACACATATTCAAAATGACGTGTATGCTCAGGTGCTCATCTCATTGCTTCCACTTTATGAGGATAAGAGGATCATTTTTACCGAAAGGTTTGACTCTTCAGGGTTGATCATGAAAACACTGAAAATGATCGAAAAAACGTTTGATGAGAAAGATGCCGGACTTTGGGAGTTTCGAAACCTTCAGCAGCATCACTGCTACACTTACCTATTCCACTGGGCTGGTAGCTCAGCTGCAGTGAAAATAGCCAAGGTACTCAGAGATCAGGAAATGGGGGAGCTGGCTTCTTCACTCAAGGAGCGATCCATTAAGATGATAGAGAAGTGCTATGTTCCAAAGAAGAAGGGATATGCCCAGGCCGTGGGGGTGGATAGAATGGATGCCAGTACTTTGCAGTTGATCATGATGAACTACCTCCCTGGCTCCACCCAGAACGCACAAGATCATCTCAAGGCCCTTGAAGCTGAATTAGCTGCTAAAAAAGGTTTGTTTTACCGTTACAAGCATCAGGATGATTTTGGAGAGCCTGAAACAACATTCCTTATATGTGCATTCTGGTATGTGGAGGCCCTGGCTTGCGTAGGTAGATTGGATGAGTCTATTGAGTATTTTGAAAACCTAATTTCTTATAGCAATCATGTAGGTCTACTTAGCGAGGATGTCAAAGAGAGCGATGGCAGTATGTGGGGTAATTTTCCTCAGGCGTATAGTCATGTGGGTTTGCTCAATGCAGCCACCCGAATTGCCCATAAACTTGATAAACCTGACTTTTTGTAGGTTACTTCTTCGTCAATTCTTTAAGAATCCTTCGTACATCGAGGTAAGATCCGACACTGTATTTGGCAACGGACGAAGTGCCGCCAACTTTAATGGTCACTGCATCTTTTGGGACACTTCTGAATGTATCTTCATCTGTCCAGTCGTCACCAATAGCCATTACCAACTCTGTCGGGTTCCTATCTACCCAAACTTCGGCTGCTTTGCCCTTATTCACCTGCGAGTTTTTGATCTCTACCACCATGTCCCCTTCAAGTACCTGTAGGTCTTTGTCAGAAGTGAGATACTTTAAATGGCTTGTCAATTCTCGTGTTCGTGCTTCGCCAAGACCTGTTTCTACTTTGCGATAGTGCCAAACTAAAGAATAGTCTTTTTTCTCTACGAATGACCCTGGTGTTCTATTCACATAACCTTCCAATAACTTTAAGATATCAGCCTTCCATGAATCCGTTAGCTTGACCAGCGTCTTCCATTCACCATTGTGTTTTCGGTTCCACACACCATGTTCGGCAATGATATCGACAGGAAAGTCTACCATCCAGTCCTCAAGTGTTTGTCGACCCCGTCCACTGATGATAACAACCTTATTTTTAGGATCGGATGTCAGTGCTTTAAGTATGCCGCGAAGTTCTTTGTCTGGTTTGGAATCGCCTGGGTTAGTATTGAAACCGACGAGTGTGCCATCATAATCCAGGAAGATAAGCCTGCTTTTGGCACTTTTACATTTCTCCACCAAAGTATTGGTGAGCTCCTGGTCCAAAAGACGTGTTTGCAGTCCCACCTGCTCACTTTTGATATATTTCAAGCGCTCCATGAAGAGCCTGACCCATTGATGAATACTATAGCGTTTTATAGATTCTTGCATGATCTCCATTCGCTCGACTTGTTCTTTCTCTGGCATGGTGAGTGCCTCATGAATAGCAGCTACCATTTGGTCCAGGTCATTTGGATTGATAATGATAGCGTCAGACAGCTCCTTGCTAGCACCAGCCATCTCGGAGAGAATGAGCACTCCTTTTTTGTCCAGTTTACTGGCAATGTATTCTTTGCATACTAGATTCATACCATCCCGCATAGGAGTCACCAGGGCCACATGCGCCATGCGATAAAATGCAGATAATGCGGGCAACGGAAAACTTCTGTAAAAGTAATGTATGGGTGTCCAGTTCAGTCTTCCAAAATTTCCGTTGATCCGACCTACTAGCAGATCGATTTCTTCCTTAAGTTGTTTGTACTTAGGTACAGTATCCCGAGACGGGACTACTATCATGAGGAACGAAACTTTCTCTCTAAACTCAGGATGATCAGTCAGGAAAGATTCAAATGCTTTTAAACGTTGAGGTATGCCCTTGGAGTAATCGAGCCTGTCTATGGAGAGCATGAGCTTATGATCCCCAATGGAGGTGCGATACCTTACTTCCCTGGCCAGCGTATCAGGTGAGGCTGCTGAGGCTGCATATTTGTCAAAATCAATACCCATAGGTAGAGCATCTACCATCACCTTCCGGTTATCCACATTCACCTGACCGTTGGCATTGCCAAGACCTGCCAACCTATTGACTGAGGACAAGAAGTGTCTCATATCATCATAGGTATGAAACCCTAGAAAGTCCGACCCCAACATTCCATGCAGCAGCTCCCGTCTCCAAGGTAAAAGTCGAAAAGATTCATATGACGGAAATGGGATATGCAAGAAGAAGCCAATGCTTATCCTAGGTTTACTTTCTCGCACCATTTGAGGGACGAGCAAGAGCTGATAATCGTGTATCCAGAGTGTGTCTCCCTCCTCGATGACGTTTTCAATCTCCTTCGCAAACTTCCTGTTTACTTTTTGATAGGCTTTCCATAGCTCATCATCGTAGATTACATATTGATTGAAGTAATGAAAGTTGGGCCAAAGGGTCTCATTGCTAAAACCTTCATAAAAGTCTTCGATTTCAGAGGTGCTTAAAAAAACTGGCTTCATGTTTTCACTTGCCAGCTTCTTAGTTATTTCCTGCTTCTGGTCATTTTTATTGACCGCTAAACCGGGCCACCCGACCCAAAGATTGTCGCCCTCTTTGTAGATAGACCCTAACCCTGTCGCCAAGCCTCCTTCACTAGGTTGATAGGTGAGTTTCTGATGCTCTTCTTTTATCTTGATAGGTAGCCGATTGGAAACAATGACGGTCTTTGGCATAGGTCTTTTTGAATCTTATTATCAGGTAACTAATATAAAGCCGACTTTGATCTAAAGGGGCACTGATCAAATATGTTTTTTCAAAAACTTTTATCGGGTATTAAAACTTTTGAGCCGAAGTTGTGTGAGCTTTCTTTTGGTATCCAAAGGAAAGTCTCCTTTCATTACCCAGTCGAAGAAGCTGGGCTCTTCTTTCAGTATTTTATCTACGGCTTTTCCGCGATGCTTGCCAAAGTTAAAAATGGCGGTTCCATTATTATCATAAACCATTCTACCGGCAAGATCTATCATCTTGCTGTTTGTCAACGCATGGATCGAATCCATGTCGTTTTCTATGACCCCTAATTTTTTCCCCAACAAATCAAAGACTTCTTGTCCCTCATACTTTTCAAGCTGAGCAAGGAATACCTCATAGGTCGCCTGGGTATCAGCTGCAGCGCTATGGGCATTGATAAGCTCTTTATTGCAGTAAAATTTATATGCTGCTGACAGGTTTCTCTTTTCCATCATGTGGAAAATCTTTTGCGCGTCAAGCAATCGCCGCTGATCCACTTCGAAGTCCACATTGGCACGTAAAAACTCCTCGACTAACATGGGCACGTCGAACTTGAGGATATTGAATCCGGCAAAGTCACAACCTTCGAGGAACTGGGCCATAGACTTCGCAATTTGCTTAAAGGTGGGTTCGTCCTTTACATCGTCATCATAGATACCATGAATCAAACTCACCTCATGTGGTATGGGAATAGTAGGGTTAACTTTTCGGGTTTTTTCTTCAGTTTCGCCACTTGGCAGCACCTTGATCATAGCGATCTCCACTATTCTATCGTTGGAGATATTGGTGCCAGTGGTTTCTAGGTCAAATACGACTAGCGGGTTTTTTAGGTTTAGTTTCACGGATAAGTTGATCTGTTTGGAATGACGTCCAAAACGACGCTGATGAAAAAATGAGATTCCTCAGTGCGCTTCTAAAATGAATGGCATTCGTTGTTTAACTTTAGTTCTGGTCGAAAAAGATGGCGTTGACATCGTCGTCGAGCCAAAAATACAGCAAAATAGAAGGGTTCCAAATTTATCCACTGGGTATCGGGATAACTTGTTAATTACTTTTTTCAGGAGGGAAAGTCAATGCAAAATCTTAATGGTACGTTTGCATCTTCGTCAAACAACTAAACATCTGGTCATCAATGGAGGGAGGTAAGTCATCGGCTGTCAGGATTGCAAGTGCATCAAGAAAATTGAACATTGGTGATACCGTGGAGCAACTAGGTAAGTTGCCTCCACAGGCCGTTGATATCGAGGAGGCCGTATTAGGGGCTTTGATGCTGGAACGAGATGCACTTTCCAACGTCATTGACATCCTAAAGGCAGAGAGTTTCTATAGAGATGCTCATCGCTTGATCTATGAGGCTATTGTACAGCTTTTTAACAATAGCGAACCGATAGACATCAAAACGGTAGTACATCAATTGCGCAAGAATGCGACGCTGGAAGTCGTAGGAGGTGCGTACTACATTGCGGAACTTACTACTCGAGTCAACTCCGCTGCAAACATTGAGTATCATGCCAGAATCATCGCTGAGCAATCCATCAAACGCGAACTGATCCGTATCTCATCAGAGATCCAACACGATGCATATGAGGATACGATTGATGTTTTTAAACTTCTGGATCGTGCAGAGCAATCATTGTTTGATGTATCGGAATCACATATACGGAAGAACTATGATAAAATGAGTGCCTTGCTCAACCAGGCCATTGAGGAGATTGAGATGAAGAAGGACCAAACTGATGGTCTCACTGGCGTGGCAAGTGGCTTTACGAGTTTGGATAGAGTGACATCAGGTTGGCAACCTTCGGACCTGGTGATTATAGCAGCAAGACCTGGTATGGGTAAAACTGCGTTTGTGGTATCTGCCATGAGAAATGCAGCAGTAGATTTCAACTCTCCGGTAGCTATTTTCTCATTAGAGATGTCATCGGTACAGTTGGTCAATAGGCTTATTTCTGCCGAAGCGGAGCTGGAAAGTGATAAAATCAAAAGGGGAAATCTCGAAGATTATGAATGGGAGCAATTACTACATAAGACTTCCAAGCTCTCAGAAGCACCCATTTTTATTGATGATACGCCTGGACTTAGTATCCTGGAACTGCGAGCTAAGTGTCGCCGATTAGTAGCACAGCATGGAGTGAAGCTGATTATCATTGACTACTTGCAGTTGATGTCTGGTGATGCCTCAAAGAATGCGGGAGGCAATAGGGAGCAGGAGATCGCTACCATATCGAGATCCCTCAAAGGAATTGCAAAGGAGCTCAACGTGCCCGTATTGGCGTTGTCACAACTTAGTCGAGCAGTTGAAACTAGAGGAGGAGATAAAAAACCACAATTATCTGACCTGAGAGAATCAGGCTCTATAGAGCAAGATGCAGATATGGTCATGTTTCTTTATCGACCGGAGTACTATGGTATGACTCAGGACGAAAATGGGATGCCACTAACAGGTATGGGTGAAGTGATCATTGCCAAGCACAGAAATGGAAAGACTGATACGGTGCAGCTTAAGTTTATCGGGAAGTTCACAAAATTTGCAGATATGGATGAAGGAGTGTCTGACAACTATGGTAATTCCTTTCCATCTACCGGTAATGCTGGTAATACTGACTTCACGATCACCCTGCCAAGTAAGGCCAATGATAAAGGTGACTCCAATGAGGAGATGCCATTCTAAATGAAGGCTATCTGCATCACTGAGCAGCAAGAGCCTCTTCAAGTTGTAGACAAAAAAGTTCCTAAGCCTGATTTGGGCCAGTGCCTCATACAAGTTGTGTACGCAGGACTCAACAGACGAGATCAATGGATCCGTCAAGGTTTATATCCTGGGATCAAAACCGGTGTCACCCTAGGGTCAGATGGCTCTGGAACGGTTATAGAAGCTCCTGGAAATACTAGTCTCATTGGCCAAAAAGTGCTATTCAATCCCAACGTTGAATGGGGAAAAGATCAAAAAGCTCCCGGACCGAGCTATAGCATCCTTGGGATGCCGACAGATGGCACCCTGGCGGAGTATATTGTACTACCAGCAGAAAAGCTGTTTCCTATTCCGGATCATTTATCGATGGCAGAAGCCGCTGCGTTGCCCCTTGCTGGCTTGACAGCATATCGGGCTTGCTCTTTTAAAGGAAACATTCAACCCGGCCAACATGTCCTCGTCACAGGAGCAGGTGGCGGAGTAGCCCAATTGGTAATGGCTTTTGCTTTGGCTAGAGGATGTGAGGTATATGTAACATCAGGTAGTGAAGAGAAAATTGAACGGTGCAAAAGTTTAGGCGTCCCTGAAGGCTTCTTGTACCACCACGAAAACTGGACAAAAGAAGCTTTACACGAAACTGGTGGATTTGATGTGATTATTGATAGTGCAGGCGGTGGTAGTGTTAACAACTATCTTAAAGTTATCCGTCCAGGAGGTAAGATAGTAGTGTATGGAGGCACTACAGGAAAAACGCCCCAATTTGATGTGCATCGACTGTTCTGGTCGCAGGCTTCGATTGTTGGATCCTCTATGGGAAGTGATCAGGAGTTTGAGCAGATGTTGTCGTTTGTCAGTCAACATCAAATTAGGCCAATCATCAATGAGATGTATGCTTTTGATGACTATATTCCGGCTTTTGATCGATTTCAGGAACCAGGGCATTTCGGTAAGATCCTGCTGCAGATAGCAAGCTGAATGCCAAAATTAGATGTGTATCGTTTTGTTTTCTTGACATTATGCAATGTTGGCGGGAGCACTTTTTCTTTTTTATTCTTGACCTTTTTTGCCTTTCAGATACCGCCGCTACTTGATCCTCACCTCACATTTGGTAGCAGCCTACTACCTAAGTTAAATAGGAGACCAAATAACGGATGAAATTTTATAAGCGAGATTGTTGATAGTGAGAAATGTGCTTCTAATTGCTCTACTTCTGGTAGATGTCTTTATTCATCAGAAAGTCTTAACTTAATGAAGTGAATATCTGATATAGCATGGGCCATTGTTATGACTATGAAAAAATTCACGGGAGAAGAGAATTCCTAACCAAATCTGCGTTTGGACTTGGTGCTTTATCGCTCTCATCCTTAATTGATCCTATTCAAGCTTTTGGAGGTCAATCAAATAGAGTTGATGTGGGACAACTCCCACACTTTCCCGCAAAGGCGAAAAGAGTGATCTATTTGTTTCAAAGCGGCGGACCTTCGCAATTGGAGCTTTTTGATGAAAAACCACTATTACGGACCATGCAGGGCCAGGATCTTCCCGAATCAATTCGCAAAGGGCAGCGTCTTACAGGTATGACATCGGGGCAATCTTCCTTTCCGCTTGCTGGCTCAGTCTACGACTTTGCCCGTCGCGGTAAAAGTGGAATTAACATGAGTGAGTTGCTACCCTACACCGCCCAAATTGTTGATGAAATCACTGTGGTCAAATCGATGCACACTGAGGCGATTAATCATGACCCTGCCATTACTTTTATTCAAACAGGTTCGCAGTTCTCAGGTCGGCCGTCAATAGGGTCCTGGCTCAACTATGGATTAGGGAGTGACAATGAAAACCTGCCAGCTTTTGTGGTATTGGTCACTAAAAATAAGGAAGGCCAACCTCTATATTCGCGGTTATGGGGAAACGGCTTTCTTCCCTCAAAACACCAAGGCGTGCAATTCCGGGCAGGTAAGGATCCCGTGCTCTATCTGAACAATCCTCCGGGAATAACGGGGATAGACCGTCGACGACAGTTAGATCAGTTGAAAAGGCTTCAGGAACTTCAATTGGAAAAAGTAAAAGACCCGGAAATTGAAGCGAAAATTGCTCAATATGAGATGGCATACCGAATGCAGACAAGCGTTCCCGAAGTCATGGATACTTCTGGTGAACCTGACTCAGTATTTGAAATGTATGGAGAAGACGCCCGAAACCCCGGCACTTTCGCTGCAAACTGCCTCTTGGCGAGAAAACTTGCAGAAAAAGGTGTGAAATTCATTCAACTCTACCATCAAGGCTGGGATCAGCATGGCGACTTATCCAATGCCATCAAAACACAGGCACAGGAGACCGACCAGGCTTCCGCGGCTTTGGTAATGGATCTAAAACAGCGAGGTCTCCTCGAAGATACGTTAGTCATTTGGGGAGGCGAATTTGGTCGTACCAACTATTCCCAGGGTAAACTCACCGCTACCAATTACGGAAGAGACCACCATCCGAAATGTTTCTCGATTTGGATGGCTGGTGCTGGTGTGAAAGAAGGCTTTTCCTACGGAGAAACAGATGAATTCGGCTACAACGTCACTGAGAACCCGGTGCACGTTCACGACTTTCAGGCAACACTATTGCACTTGCTCGGTATCGATCATGAGAAATTCACCTATAAATTTCAAGGTAGGAGATATCGACTGACGGATGTACATGGTCATGTGGTTCAGGATTTACTTGCTTAAAAGGGATAGGATGATATGAATGATCAACGTCTCAGATTATTGATATGGGTTTGTTCCGCGTTCCTAATTTTATCTGGCTGCACCGACCCTAAACCACCTTTGGTTGCAGCGGCTTACGAAGACCTTCCAGAGGTTATAGACTTCAATCTGCACGTCAGGCCAATTTTATCAGATCGATGTTTTTCCTGCCATGGCCCAGACAATAATAATCGCAAGGCCAATTTGAGATTGGATCTTAGCGAAGCAGCCTTCGCACCACTGCATCAGGGTGATGGCAAAGCTATTGTACCTGGAAAACTTGCTAAGAGCATGGCCTATCAAAGGCTGATATCAGATAATCCGGAGATGAAAATGCCTCCAACAGAGTCCAATCTATTAGTAACTCCAAAGGAGGTAGCCATAATAGCCAAGTGGATCGAACAAGGAGCAAAGTATAAAGACCATTGGGCTTTTATTCCGCCTGTCAAAGCGGAAGTTCCCAAGATTGAAAATCTGTCAGTTGAAGGAAATGAAATCGACGACTTCATTCTTAGCAGGCTAAATCAGCTAGATCTGCAGCCATCGGAAATGGTCGATAGGGAAACTTTGATTAGAAGAGTATCCTTTGATCTGACTGGTCTAGCGCCTTCCTTGGAGGAAGTAAAGCAATTTGTAGAGGATCAATCCAACGATGCTTACGAGCAACTGGTGGACAACTTACTGGCCAGTGAGGAATATGCTGAGCGTATGGCTATGGAGTGGATGGATGTCGCCAGATACGCTGACTCCCATGGTATGCACGCAGATGGCTGGCGATTGATGTGGCCATGGAGAGACTGGGTCATTAATGCTTTCAATAGCAACATGCCGTATGATCAATTTGTCATAGAGCAGTTAGCTGGCGATTTGATCCCGAATGCCACGCGAGATCAGAAACTAGCCACTGCTTTTCATAGGAATCATGCCATGACAGCGGAAGGAGGCGTGGTAGATGAAGAATTTAGGCTCGAGTATGTCTTTGACAGGACCAATACTACCGCCAAAGCTTTTATGGGATTGACCATGGAGTGTGCAAGATGTCATGATCATAAGTTCGACCCTATATCCCAGAAAGAATATTTTCAGATGACTTCATTTTTCAACAATGTCAAGGAGTTGGGAATGACAGGAGACGATGGCAATTATGGCCCTCTTTTGATGCTGCCAAGTGAGGAGCAGGAAAAATTACTCAAGGGTATTAACGAGGAGCTCACAGTAAAATGGGAAGCGCTGCAACTTACTAAAAAAGAGTTGGCTGAACAGGTCGTCCAAATCAAAAGAATGGTCCCAACAAGTAAGGCGCCGACTATTGCTTCGACAATCATTTCGTTTGAGGACATCAGGCTAAGCAGAGATAAAGAAGGTAAGCCTTACAAGTATATCGATAGCAACAAGCAAACAAGAGTTCATGGGGATCCAGAGTTGATTAAAGGTAAGAAAGGTAAAGCCGTCCATTTAAAAGATGAACATCAGTTTGTGGATATAGAACACATTGGGTTTATTGATGTGACTGATCCCTATTCGGCTGGGGCCTGGATCAAACAGGATACCATAACTAGGAAAACCCAAACCATATTGGGCACCGCCGGCAACAAAAACCAGTTTTGGAGAGGATGGGAGTTTTTCTTGGATACAGCCAATTACGTAGCCATTCAGTTAACTCATTCGCCACCAAATAATTATATCCAGGTTAAGTCAAAAACACCAGTCGTATTAGGAAAATGGACCCATGTGGCCTTTACATATGATGGTACAGGAAAAGCACAAGGTATTTCAATTTTTGTAGATGGGACTAAAGTTCCGTGTGTCGTTCAATTTGACAACCTCTATAAGAATATTAGAACTGTTGCTGATACCAAAGAAACCGAAACTAATCGGCCTATTCGAATCGGTCATAGTCATCGGGCCTTTACGGGAGACAATGGTATTTTCATGGGGGCCGTCGATGAAGTTTACATTTTTAAAGGAAGGTTAACTGCACCGGAGATAAGGTGGTTGTATAAGAAGACCGGCGGAAAGGCAGACCAATTACCAGCCTTAAGTCAAGATGAGCAACTTGATCATTTTATCACCAGGATTAGTACAAGCTATCCTTTACATCAGGCGGCCTATCTGCAGGTTCTGAAAAGGAAGTTTGATTTGGTGGACGAAATCC
>JAHCMJ010000066.1 GCA_019192485.1 Cyclobacteriaceae bacterium HetDA_MAG_MS6
CCGATATACTGATTCTGTATATGTTGGAGTAGTCAAAGATCCTTAATAGTGGTAACAAACATCTACATTATGTTGATTAACAAGATCAGCAATATCGATCTATTTGTTCATCTCCACTTCATCATGTTCTTTTCGGTATACAAGAAATGAATTCTGCCAGAAAGCCGCTTTCATCCTACGAGTCCAGTTAATCACGATAGATCAATCAGGGATGTAAAAGTCAAATGTAATGTTTTGCATACACTTAAAATGACCTTTGGGGCATTGATCAAAACCAATCTTGGAACATGGTCTACATCCTACTTTATTATTTTCGAAAATGGTGAAACTAGTTCGGTATGGGTACATACCAAATTCCGGGACAGTATTACCCCAGATGCTGTAAATGGTCTTTCCAAGAGCTGCGGCTATATGCATGAGACCTGTGTCATGTGTAAAAACCACTTGAGATTGCCTGATCAGGGAGGCGGCTTGGTTGAGGTTAAATTTTCCGCAGCCATTGAATACGATTGTTTTTTTTCCCAATTCCTGAGCGAGTTGTTTTTCAAATTCAGATTCAACTGATTTCTGAAAAAAGCGTTCAATACGCTCTCCATCCTCTACATCCATTTTCCCTCCAAGTAATATTACCGGCTTGTTGATTTGATCGCAAAGCTCAATCATTCTTTCGATTGGCAATCTTTTAGTACCAAACTTAGCTCCTATCGCAAAAGTGACAAAGCCTTTCTGAAAAGCGGCTGGCAGCCACTCTAATTCTACTTCATCTTTATCCGGAATGAAGTAATCGAGTCCGGCATCATCCATTTTTACACCCAAGTCCTGGACAGCCTCCATATACCTGTCTACAATATGTGTATTGGGTAGTTGATTCACTTTCAGGTTGACTAGGAGCCATTTCTGCCAATTAAGCTTAGAGAAACTTTTGTATTTGGTTCTTAATCGCCATTTGATGATTGTGGTGCGCAGGTTTTTGTGAAGGTCAATGACCAAGTCAAAACTTTCAGGTTTGAGTTGCTTGACTAGTTCACTTAAGCTGTCGGTGAGGAGGTGGACTTTATCTATATAAGGGTTGGTGATGACGAGTCCTTCATACTCCGACTTTGTTGCGTAGTGCAGTTCCACTTCTGGCAGTTGCTTTTTGATAGTGCGGACAACCGGTGTGGTGAGCACTATGTCACCAATAGAAGAAAAACGGATTATAAGTATTTTCATATGGTAGAACCTCGTGGGTTGATATAAAGGGGTGACGCTGGTAGGCGATGATAATTAAGTTTTTGTTCAGAATCCACTAGCTTTAATCTTGTAAAACGCTTTTTTGAATAGATAACTACAAAATGAATTACTGGTTAATAAAATCTGAACCTAATACATATTCCTGGGATGATTTTGTAAAACTTGGTCGTGATCACTGGGATGGCGTTCGCAATTTTAAGGCGCGCAACAATATGAAAGCTATGAAAGTAGGCGATCATGCACTATTTTATCATAGTGTCAACGAGAAATCTGTTGTCGGTATTGCGGAAGTAGTTCGCGAGTACTACCCAGATCCCACCACTGACGACCATCGATGGTATGTTGTGGACTTTGTACCAGTGAGAAAGCTGAAAAGGCCGGTTACCTTGCAGGAAGTCAAAGAGGATGATCGTCTGTCTGAGATGGTGCTTGTGCGTAACTCCCGGCTGTCAGTGCAGCCTGTCAAAAAAGAGGAGTTCGATATTATCTTGGGGAAAAGCGAACAATAGGGAAGTAGACATAGTAAATGTTATGTAGTAGATGAGATTCATTCTGGTAACGATATCGATGTTAAGCTGTGTGATAGGCTTTTCTCAAAAAAAGAAAGATCGCGACACCAGCTCACTCCTTATACAACCTGATCGTATTGAGATCGAGTTTCAGAGTTCTAGTGATGAATTTCATGTTATTACCGGTGACGAAGATGGATTGATTTTAGTGAAAGAGACCAATTCCAGAAGAAAAGAGGGCTTTGCTTGGGTTTTTACTAAAATCGATACTGATCTCGAGGTGGAGTGGGAAAGAGTTTTTCTTATACCTTATGGCAAAACCCTACGCGGATGGGATTATTTTGGAGAGAAATATTATTTCCTGTTTTCTGATGCCCAATACAAGCCTGAAGATCTTCTTGTTTTTGAAGTGGAGGGCGGCGACGGAGCTATGCGCACGATGGAGATCACAACTGTGTTCCCTGTTCAGCTGGCGTACTTCGAGGTGGTTGACAAAACTATCATACTAGGAGGGTCTACTAATTACCGGCCAGTCATTATTACTTATCACGTAGATGAGCAAAAACCCAGAGTACTGCCCGGCATATATGACAATAATACTCAATTGCTGGACGTGATTATCGATGACGATGCTCGGGTATTCTCCGTGATAGTGATGGAGAAGATGCAAAACAAGAAGCTGACGACAAGAGTAAAAACTTTTACAGCGGAAGGGCTGCTCATACAAAACAACATTGTAAATCCCGGAGATCGGCTGAGTTTGATTGACGGAGCTTCGACCATTTTCGAAAATGGGTTTCAATATGTTGCTGGAGCATACTCTCGTAAGAGCTCTAGATACAGTAGAGGACTGTATCTGGCAAAATTTGTGAATGGCCGACAACAATTTGTTAAATATCATAACTATGCCGATCTGGATAACTTTTTTGGTTATCTCAACAAGCGGCGAGAAAGGAGAATTAAGGATCGCATCGATAAGCGCAAGGCATTAGGGAAAAAGAATCGCTTTAGCTATCAGTTATTAGTTCATAAAATAATAGAGCGTGACGATGACTACGTCATGGTGGCAGAGGCTTATTATCCAAGATATTCATCTTATACACCTTACGCACCAGGCGGCTATGCATTCTCCCCTTTTTCCTCAGGGACCACTAGAAGTTTTTTAGGATATAAATACACGCATGCTATTGTGGTAGGATTTGACCGAAATGGCAATATCATATGGGATCACAGTTTTGAGATTGAAGATGCGCTTACTTTTACCCAAAAGGAATTTGTGACGGTAAGTACCTTTGAGGATAAAATTGTCCTGCTATACTTGGAAGAGAACGAAATTAGATCCAAAGTGATCAGGGGAAGTGAAATACTAGAGGGCCAGACATTTAATCCTGTGAGACTGACCTATGCATCGGACGAACTCAAATCAAAGAACCCTGAACTGGAGGACCTCACCAAGTGGTATGATGATACCATGATCGCCTATGGCATTCAAAACATTGTGAGCACCAATACTGGCACAAAATCTTCCCGCAAGATCTTTTATATCAACAAGATTCAGTATCATCAGGAGGGAAGCCTCAATTAAGGATAATGCTTTTATATTTGCGAGTCGATAAGTCATGCAACAAAGACTCCTGTTAGACAGCAAATTGCTTGAGATCACTATCCAACGATTGTGTCAGCAACTTATTGAAAATCACGCCAATTTCTCAGAAGCCGTCATCTTGGGGATGCAGCCCAGAGGTATATTTTTAGCTCAACGGATCAAAAAAGCGCTTGATAAATTACTCCCGGACGAGACAAAACTTGGGTTTTTGGACACCACCTTTCATAGAGATGATTTTCGTAGGAGAGATGTTCCGTTGACACCTAGCGAGACTAAAGTGCCTTTTCTGATCGAGGATAAAAATGTTATTCTCATCGACGATGTGCTGTATACTGGTAGGTCTGTTCGAGCGGCACTTGATGCGATGATTACGTTTGGTAGGCCAAGTAAAGTTGAATTATTGGTTCTGGTAGATCGCCTCTATAGCAGACACATTCCCATAGAAGCTAATTATGTAGGTAAACGGGTCAATACACTAGAGTCTCAGCGGGTACAAGTGGAGCTCAAGGAGCAAGGAGGCAAGGATAACATTTGGTTGATAAATACTAACGCCGAATGAGTCAACTAAACACCAAGCATCTTCTGGGAATCAAAAACCTGCAACCGAATGAGATTGAGCTCATCTTTGAAACGGCGGACAACTTCAAGGATGTATTGAATCGACCGATTAAAAAAGTACCCTCCCTTCGTGACATTACTATAGCCAATGTCTTTTTTGAGAACTCAACCCGTACCAGGTTATCTTTTGAACTTGCCGAAAAGCGACTTTCGGCAGATGTGATCAATTTCTCCTCATCCAGCAGTTCGGTCAAAAAAGGAGAAACATTACTCGATACAGTTAACAACATCCTGGCGATGAAAGTGGATATGGTAGTCATGCGGCATTCGAGTCCAGGAGCGCCACATTTTCTGGCCAGACATATCGATGCCAATATTGTCAATGCCGGAGATGGTACGCATGAGCATCCTACCCAAGCACTCCTGGATACCTATTCCATTAGAGAGAAGTTGGGAGACGTTGCAGGGAAAAAGGTGGTTATTGTTGGGGATATCTTGCATTCAAGAGTAGCCCTTTCCAATATTTTCGCATTACAAAAATTGGGTGCAGAGGTGATGGTATGCGGACCTCCGACGCTACTTCCCAAACACATCAAGGAGCTTGGAGTCAAAGTGGAGTTGGATATCAAGAAAGCGCTGGAGTGGTGTGAAGTCGCAAACATTTTGAGGATTCAATTGGAACGTCAGAAAATGGCATATTTCCCCTCCTTGCGGGAGTACTCTCAGTACTATGGTGTCAATAAAGCAATGCTTGATTCCCTAAAAAATCCCATTACGATCATGCATCCTGGACCCATCAATCGCGGTGTGGAGATTACCAGTGATGTGGCTGACTCTGATCATGCTATTATACTGCAGCAGGTAGAAAATGGAGTGGCCATTAGAATGGCTGTGCTTTACTTACTGGCAGGTATTACCTCTTAAGTTTACCCTTACTTTTTGGATTTCTTGATGCTCATCTGAGCGCAAGAATCAAACAATTCGGATCGACATTTAGGCAGTTGAGTCAGTTACTGACAGCAATGATCGCTTTTCAGAGTTAATAGCATCGAGTTTAAAAAACACAAAAAGATGAAATTAAAACTGAAATTATCGCAAAGTAACAGGTTCAGCAACCTACTTACACTCGCCTTTCTGGCATTTTCGATGCTGCTCATCTCTTCATGTTCTGATGACGACGAGGATGGCATGGACAATGAGATACCAGAAAGCAATATTGTAGAACTAGCGGAAGGGACTACAGATTTGAATACCTTATTTACTGCACTCTCGGAGTTTCCTGACTTGGTCGCGGCCCTAAGTGACGAAACGGCTAGCTACACAGTGTTCGCGCCGACAAACCAAGCTTTTGCCACCTTACTTGATGTGCTGGGATACGATGATTTAAATGACGTGCCCTCAGACTTGCTAAAGGAAGTCTTGCAATATCACGTTATCGGCGGTAGCGCTCTTAGGTCTACAGATTTAAGTGATGGGCAAACGGCAAACACGCTTCTAGATGGGGAAACTGTGACTGTCAGTATTAATGGTACAAATGTGATGATCAACATGAGTAATGTCATTACTCCGAATGTAGAAGCCAATAATGGTATTGTACATGTCATTGATGCTGTTTTGGCACCATCTTTCCTCGTGACAGAGGATATCGTACAAATCGCTTCAGCAGCTTTGGACCTGAATATTTTGGTATCGGCCTTGAGTAAATTCGATGATCTTGTAGCATCATTAAGTGATAATACGGGGACTTTCACCGTATTTGCCCCCACAGATCAGGCTTTTGCGTCCCTTCTTGGAGTAGTGGGGCAAGTTGAATTAGATGATATCCCGGAGGATGTATTGAAAAGGATCCTTCAGTACCACGTTGTGAGTGGCACGGCTGCCAAATCTTCAGATCTGACTGACGGACAAAGCATACCAACACTTTTAGCTGATGAAAGCGTGACAGTAACAATATCAGGATCTAATGTACAGATCGACGACGCTAATGTCACTTCTCCAAACATAGAGGCTGTCAATGGGATTATCCACGTAGTAGATGCCGTGTTGGTCCCCTCGCTGGAGGCCAGTATTGTCAATACCGTGGTCGAACCAGCTTATTTCAACAAGGACTTTACTATTTTGACGGAAGCCGTCGTTACTGCAGGACTACTTGGAACACTGATTGATTCGCAATCTCAATTAACAGTCTTCGCACCCACCAATGATGCATTTGCAGCCGCTGATATCATGAGCTTGGATGGGCTTACTGCCGATGATCTTATTCCGATCTTACAGTATCATGTACTAGGGTCCGAGGTCAAGAAGGATGATCTGCCCGCCACAGGTAGTGCGGTGAGTACGCTTAATGGTGATTTCTTTCTAAGTATCAATAATGATGGTGTATTTATAAACGGCCTTACGGAAGTAGTAGCGACAGATATAGACGTTGATAACGGAGTGGTACACGTCATAGATAGAACATTGCTTCCTGCGTCGAAGAATGTCGTAGAAATAGCTGTAGGCCTATCCGAGGCTACAGAAGGAGCTGAGTTTACACAGTTGGTGGGTGCCTTGACCTATGTGTCTGAGAATGGTGGGACAAACCTGGTGTCATTGCTGAGTTCCACTGATGAGGACGGCACATCAGCCCCTTTTACCATTTTTGCGCCTACGGACTCCGCTTTTTTCAGACTTTATGAGGCGGCTAATGTGACCGATCTCAATGGTTTGGCTACAGCATTGGGGGTAGCTACAGTCGAGGCAGTGCTTACTTATCATGTGATTGGTGATGCCAGAGTATTTTCGGCGGATCTCCCTAACCTTTCTTCGACTACCGTAAACACCCTTGGAGGATCTATTACCTTAGATCTCTCTTCGCTTACCATAACAGACACTGATGCGGCGTTGGAGGTAGGAACATCAGATGCCACTATCACAAGTACAGATGTCCTTGGAACAAACGGGGTTATTCACGTGATTGATGAAGTGATACTTCCTTAGTAGATAAGCTTATCTTTTTGATTCAAGCGTGCCCAAACAAGGGCGCGCTTACTTTGTTTAAACTATAAGATAATGTTTGGCTCAAAATTCAGATACTTTTTCATTGCACTGCTTGGGGTCTATTCTTACCTCAATATCAAGTTTACAGAAGGGGATTCGCTGGTGCAGATGCCTCTACCGGAATGGGTGTTTTTCATGTTGATCGTACTTGTCGTTCTCGGTGTTTGGGAGCTCAATCGATTTGTGGCGCTTAAGTTACATATACGTACTTTTCGAAGTTTATACAGCCCCCTCATCAATCATTTTTTATTGAGTCTGGGAGTCGTACTTCTCATCAGTGTAATAGTCGCTTCTTCGCTTTTCCTGCTATACCAAGTTTCCGTTGTTTCACTTTCATCAAAACTGATTTTAGGTTTTGTCTTTCGCATCAATTTGTTTCTTCAATGTGTCAATGCAATTATCTACTATCATAGTCGGTTACGAGAGTCGCAGTTGCAAGCAGAGCAGTTTAAGAAGCTTAGTGCGGAATCTCAATTTGACGCGTTGCGCAAACAAGTCAACCCTCATTTTCTATTCAATAGCTTTAATGTGCTTTCCAGTCTTGTATATCAAGATGCAGATATAGCTGCAAAATTTATTGATCAACTTTCTACTGTATACAGGTACCTGCTCAAAAATCAAGACCACAAACTAGTTGCTTTAAGGGAAGAGCTCTCATTTCTTGAAGCCTATATCTACTTGCTTGAGATTCGTTTCAAGAATAATTTAAAAGTAGAAAACAAGCTTAAAAAAGGCGTATGGGATTGTTATGTGGCACCCTCTGTTTTGCAACTGCTTATTGAAAACGCTATCAAGCATAACGAAGTATCCAAGAGTCAGCCATTGACTATCAATATGTATGATCAAGACGGTTTTATTGTAGTTGAAAACAATATTCAGTTGAAAAAACAGTCTGAAGAATCGTCGAATGTTGGACTCCAAAACATTCGTAACAGGTATAGTTTTCTCAGTGAAAAAGATCCTGTAGTCGTTCACTCTGATGAGAAGTTTACTGTTAAAATCCCATTAATTAAAGCTGAAAAGACATGAAGGCGGTACTTATTGAAGACGAGCCCATAGCCATGGATAGATTATTGTCCCTGGTAAAACAACTAGAAGAACCTCTGGACATCATCGGTCAGTTTGATACCGTGAGAGAGTCTGTTGCGTTTCTTGCAGATCGAAAAGATGATGTGGATGTCCTATTCTGCGATATACAACTCGCTGATGGACTAAGCTTTGATATTTTTGATCAAGTCAAGATCACGAATCCGGTAATTTTCACAACTGCTTACGACGAGTATTCCCTTAAAGCTTTTGAAATCAATAGCCTTGACTATTTACTGAAGCCAGTGAGGTACAAGGATCTTTCGGCAGCTATTGACAAGTACAAGGACATATATGCGAAAAGATCTTTTGAGGATAGCATTGCTCAGATTAAAGAGTTATGGTTAAACCCAAGCCCTTATAGAAATAGATTTTTAGTACAAATGGGGAATAAATTTTTTCAAAAAAGAGTTGATGAAACCACGTATTTTCATGTCGACAACAAAGTCGTTTATCTTTATGACCAATCACCTGGCAGGCGGTATGTGATGGACTTCACGATGGAGGAGCTAGTAGAGAAGCATCTTGATCCCAAGATTTTTTTTAGAATCAATCGTAAATGTATCGTGCATGTTGATGCAATTGAATTAATGAGAAGTTATCCAAATCAAAGACTTTTGCTTAAACTAAAGGTGCCACACCAGGAAGAACTTGTTGTAAGCCGCGAAAAGGTTTCACATTTCAAAAAATGGTTAAATGGATAAAAAACTCTCTCTCGCCTTCGCAATGTCACTTACTTGTATATCTCTTTCTTTCGCGCAGCAAGATGCCAGATTAGATTCCTTGAGACAGGACATTTTGAATTTACGTCTGGAGGTCAATCAGATATCTTTAAATCTGTCCAATTCAAAATCACGTTTTCAATCAGGCATCCTGGTGTCCACTATTGGCTACTCTGTAACCATAGCAGGAGGACTCATGCTGGGCAGAGAAAATGATGGACTTGGCCAGTCTCTACTGATTGCGGGAGGGGTCACAGGTGTAACTGGGACTTATTTGATGGTAGATGCGTTTAGGGCATTAACCGGTCGAAAAAAGAAAAAACGTAAAGTGCCTTAAGGTATCTCGCGAATGACTACTCCATGTTTTTTCAAATGTTCCCAAAAGCCAGGGTAGGATTTTTTCACCACATCCGGATCATCTATTTTTATATCATATAGATTGCAGAGTGGTGCGAAAGCCATGGCCATTCTATGATCTTCATAGGTATTGATAACAGGAGTTTTCTCGGGTTTTTGTCCAGGCTTTAGAGTCCAGGTATCCGCTGATTCTATCAGTAGTGTTCCTATCTTGGATAGTTCCGCTGTCATACCTGCGATACGATCCGTCTCCTTGATCTTTAGACTTTCTAATCCGGTCATTTTCAGGGATATGCCTTTTGCCGCGGCTACCACCATTACCGTTTGAGCTAAGTCTGGACATTTCTTAAAATCAAGCTCGAGATGTCTATCAAAGTCCTCTGCGTGAGCCAGGTGAGCCCCACGATCATCGAATAGTGTTGTTACACCCATTTTAGTCATGATATCTACAATAGCCTGATCGCCTTGAGTGCTTTGAGCCTTCAAACCATTTAATGTCAAGGTAGATCCGCTATTTAAAGCGACCATGGCATACCAATAACTCGCTCCTGACCAGTCGCTTTCAATGACAAAGTCATTTGATTGATATGCTTGCGAGGCAACGTGTATTTCATTTTCCTTCCATTCAGTTTTCACGCCGAAATGTGCCATTAGCGATAGGGTCATTTCAATATAAGGACGACTGAAAACTTCTGTAGTCAATTGCAGCGTAAGACCTTTAGGTAAACTTGGGCCAATCATGAGTAAGGCACTGATAAATTGGCTACTAATATTGCCAGGGATTTTGAGTTGTGAGCTTTTTTGTTCTTCGAGTCCAGCTATTTTCAAAGGAGGGTAGCCATCATTGCCTAAGTACTGGATATCAGCACCTAACATCCTAAGCGCATCTACTAGAACTCCGATTGGGCGTTGTTGCATGCGTTCGGTTCCTGTGATCACCTGATCTTTACCCATTAGGGCTAGGTACGCAGTACAAAACCGCATCGTCGTACCAGCGTCTAGCACATCCCAGGTTGGAGCATTTTCGGTGATCAGCCTTTGCATCGTTTGAGTGTCTCTGGCGTCGGAAATATTTTTGAGCGTGACAGAATCTTGGCACAATGCTTGTATTAGTAATGCTCTATTGCTTTCACTTTTTGATGACGATAAGGGTACAATGCCATTTAAAGTGTCTTGATAATGATGAAGTTGTAATTGCATGGTACTCTAATTAATCAATTGCTAAACAATTACTGCTTTTTTGACGTTTATTAAATATCCAATTCAACAAAAAATGTCTCTATCTAAAACGATAACTACATTCTTGATCACAGCCATCCTTGGTGCTTTTGCGTTTATATTCACCTCTCCAAAATCCACCAAGTCAAGTGGCAAAACGGTGAAAATCAGTCCTGATAAAAATCGCGAAGAACAAGAGGATTTATTCATTTGATGCTATTGTAGTATTCAATTGCATTTCCTATCATTTCATCGGTTACTCTTCTGTCCCAAGCACATTGTCCTATTCCCTGGAGTAGCGAAAAGTTGACCTTGCCTTCCGTATTCTTTTTGTCCTGCTTCAATAGCGGTTGTAGCTGGCTTAGTTGAGGAATAGTTACACTTTTGTACAAGTGGGAAACAAAGTTTGAAATCTGGTCCAATTCGGATTTGTCGATCATATCTAGTTGGTAGGACAAGTGGCTTTCCAGGATCATTCCACATGCCACTGCCTCACCATGAAGCAAGTCTTCTTTCTGGTCCAGGTACCATGTTTCGATAGCGTGCCCAAGCGTATGGCCAAAGTTTAAGATTTTTCGAAGGCCCCTTTCTGTGGGGTCTTCAGTTACGACTTTATTTTTTATTTCTACATTTTTTTTCAGGAGAAACTCCCAATCGACTTCTGATGGGTAATTCTCAGTCAAAATACGTTGCCAGTAGTCCGCGTCTCTGATCAACGCATGTTTGATCACCTCAGCAAATCCGGATTTCAGTTCTCTCGATGACAAGGTCTCCAAAAAGGTGCTATCCAGAATGACAGCGTCAGGGTTTTTGAAGCAACCAATGTGATTTTTGAGGCCTTCGAAATCGACACCTAATTTTCCGCCTATACTAGCGTCTACCTGGGACAGCAAAGTTGTAGGGATCGTGTAAAATCGAATACCTCTTTTGAAAGTCGCGGATGCGAACCCCCCCATATCGCCAATGACTCCACCACCTAAGTTGATTAGTAGGGAGTTTCTAGAAAATCCTTTTTCTGTCAGAAAACGCCAGATCTCTTCGCAGGTAGCAATAGTTTTCTGATGTTCCCCACTGACAATTTTCAGAACCGATATTTCAGCATTGAGTTTGAGTTTTGGCAGACAAAACTTCTCCGTGTTTTCGTCGGTAAGAACAGCAATTTTATCAGGTTGATCGCGATTGATCAACTGTGAGAGCGTGCTGTCTATCTCTGTTGTAAAATGGATGTAGTCAGGAATGATCACTGCGCCTTTTTTGATTGCCAGCCGCCAAAATTACATCTCAATTTCTAATGCCAACAATTCAATCCTAAATATTAACCACGTTGCTATCTTTGCAGACCCCTAATCCAAAATGATGATCAAAAGCCAGAAGATGACCTTTGATGATACCTCGATTGCTTTTGCGGCGAAGTCGAATATGCAATTGAAAAAGTCGCACTTTGTTTTTTCGACCATGAACTATCCCTGGATGGTAAAACTGGGAACTATTATGACCACACTTGCACTGAAAATCAGGCTCCCTGTCAAGGGGATCATTAGATCTACCATTTTTGAACAGTTTTGTGGAGGAGAGTCGATCGAGGATTGCCAAAAGGCCATTAACCATTTGGCATCGTTCAATGTGAAAACTATTCTTGACTACTCAGTTGAAGGCCAGGAGTCGGAGGAAAGTTTTGATAGAACACTCAGAGAAGCTTTGCTAGTGGCCGACCATGCTGGGAATGATGTCAATATACCTTTTTGTGTGGTGAAGTTGACGGGACTTGGTTCATCAACAATCATGGCCAAGAAGCAGTCAGCCCAACAGTTGACTTCATCGGAGGAAGCAGGTTTTAAAAGGTTTCTGGCAAGAGCAGACCAGTTGGCCAAACGGTGCTATGAAAGTGGTGTACATTTCATGGTAGATGCAGAAGAATCTTGGATTCAGCATGTGATTGACGACATGGTCTACAACTTGATGGAGAAATATAATACTGAAAGAGCCGTAGTGTTCAATACTTATCAGCTTTATCGCCATGAGGCGCTTCAGAATATGAAAGAAGCTTTCGCCCAGGTAACGTCAAAAGGAGGTTTTTTTGGAGCAAAATTGGTCCGTGGAGCTTACATGGAGAAGGAACGTGATAGAGCAGAAGAAAGGGGATATATGGATCCTATCCAACCAAATAAGTCATCGACTGACCGAGATTATAATTTAGCGCTGGATTTTGCTGTGAAGCACATCGATCAGTTTTCGGTTTTGGCAGGTACTCATAATGAGAAAAGTAGTGCCTATATGGTGGATTTAATGGATGATGCCGGAATAGCTAAGGACGATCCGAGAGTCTTTTTTGCGCAGCTGCTAGGTATGAGCGATAACATTTCCTTTACACTATCAAAATCAGGCTACAACGTAGCCAAATACGTGCCTTACGGTCCAGTGGAAAAAGTATTGCCATACTTATTTCGCCGGGCAGATGAGAATACCTCGATCGCCGGACAAAGTGGGCGCGAGTTTTCATTGATCAAAAAAGAAATTAAAAGAAGAAAAGTAAGACGATAATATGCAACTAAGCGAACAGGAGATCCAACGAAGAAACGAGCGCAAAGAACTCATCGAAATGGGTGTAGAACCCTACCCAGCCGATCTATTTGAAGTCAACGTGACTGCGAAGGATATTCATGAGAACTATGAGCGCCGAAAAATGGACTATAAGGATATCTCAATTGCAGGTCGCATCATGAGCAGAAGGATCATGGGATCTGCTTCCTTTGCAGAGATACAGGATGCTACCGGTCGCATTCAAATCTACATCCGTAGAGATGATATCTGCCCCGAAGAAGACAAGACACTTTACAACACCGTATTCAAGAAAAAACTCGATATCGGCGATATCGTAGGTATCAAAGGCTACGTCTTCACGACGCAGGTCGGAGAAATATCCATTCACGTTACAGATTTCAAACTGCTGACGAAGTCTCTGAAGCCCCTGCCAGTAGTGAAAGAAGGAGTAGATGAGGAAGGAAATAAAAAAACGTGGGATGCCTTTACTGACCCGGAGCAGCGCTATCGACAGCGTTACCTTGACCTCATTGTCAATCCGCATGTCAAAGATGCCTTTGTCAAACGTACACAGTTGGTTGATTCAATTCGTGGCTTTCTTAATAACAAAGGGTATCTTGAGGTAGAAACTCCAATTTTGCAACCGCTTTATGGTGGTGCAGCAGCCAGGCCTTTCAAAACGCATCACAATACATTGGATATGACGCTTTATATGCGTATAGCCAACGAGCTTTACCTCAAGAGATTGATCGTTGGAGGATTTGATGGCGTTTACGAGTTTGCCAAAGATTTTCGTAATGAGGGCATGTCGAGATTCCACAATCCTGAGTTTACTCAAGTGGAGTTGTATGTAGCTTACAAGGACTACGAGTGGATGATGGATTTGGTGGAGACAATGATTGAAAAAGTAGCACTTGACCTTCACGGAACCACTGAGGTACAGGTAGGAGAGCACACCATAAACTTTCAACGGCCATGGAAAAGGTTCACCATGTTCGAAGCGATTCAACACTTTACAGAAGTAGACATCTCTACTATGGACGAAAAAGCACTCCGAGAGACAGCTAAGAAGCTGAACGTCGAGGTTGATGAAACAATGGGCAAAGGAAAACTCATCGATGAGATCTTTGGAGAGCACTGTGAACCTAAACTAATCCAGCCGACCTTCATTACCGACTATCCTGTGGAGATGTCGCCCCTGGCTAAAAAACATAGAAAGAAAGAGGGATTAGTAGAGAGATTTGAAGCTATCTGCAATGGTAAGGAGATTTGCAATGCATTCTCAGAACTTAACGATCCCGTTGATCAGCGTCAGCGGTTTGAAGAGCAACTTGAGCTTGGTAAACGTGGGGATGAGGAGGCAATGACACTAGATGAAGACTTCCTAAGGGCGTTGGAGTATGGTATGCCCCCAACTGCAGGCCTTGGTGTCGGTATTGATCGTTTAGCGATGATCATGACCAACTCCAATTCTATTCAGGACGTGCTGTTCTTCCCACAGATGAGACCTGAGAAAAAAGCGGAGACCGCTACCGAGCAGGACTATATTAGTCATGGCATTGGCAAGGAGTACGTGCCTATCCTTCAGAAGTTGGGGCTTTTGACCATATCCTCTATCAAAGATTCTAATGTAAATAAGCTTCACAATGATGTTTGCGGCATGCGTAAGAAACTAAAAATGAACGACATCAAAAACCCTACAAAAGAGGAGGTCCAGGCGTGGATTGAGAATTAAGTTTTAAAACAAACCACTCAAAATAATGAAAAACGTAATACTTGCTGCTTTTACTTTTGTTGCTATTAACCAGACTATCGCACAAGGGTTTGAACTTCCTACCGAGGACAAAGCTGTTGTGTATATCACTAGGGTGACTTCCTTGGGAGCTGCTATCAGTTTTAAATATTTTCATAATAAAAACTATATCGGCAAGTTCAATTCAGGTAAGTACATTAGATATGAATGTGAGCCAGGAAAGCATCTGTTTTGGGCACGTTCGGAAAACAGGGATTTTATTACTGCTGAATTCGAGGCTGGTAAAATCTACATCATAGATGCACAAGCTAGAATGGGAGGTATGAAAGCACAAGTGAGGCTTATTCCGGTTGATGGAAAGGATGCAAAACTGCTTGCCAAAGTCGAGAAGCTAGTGAATAAAAAGCCTCCTAAACAGCATAGTCCCCATGAAATTAAGGAGATGAATGCCATGCTAATGAGTAATATTGACGAAGGTATGGAAGTCCTGGAAAAGAAAAAGGCCAAGGGGAAAGTGGGTCATATTACTACGGATATGAATTACGAGATTGGGGGGGGATAACTTCTTTTTAAGGATGTGCGAGTCATCCAGGGTGGAAGTTTGTAATCGATGTTGAATTGTACTGATCTTTTAGAAGGAGGGTAGCGTACTCGTTATTTTACCGTCTCAAATTCTCAAGCCCCATCTATACTGGATTAGAGTAGTATTATTTAGGTAGAATATAAACTTACATCCCCGTCCCTTAACAACTTAATGATTTCGTAACAACTCAAGCGAGTTTGAAATCGTTCTCTATTTCAGAAAGCCATAAGTACACTTGTGGTCAAGTGAATGCGGCAGTAGCCAACCCCAAAGCGGACTGTCGCGTTGTAGAAAGGCTAACGTGAGTTAGTCATTTTTTTTGCCTAGAATTTCACCCTTCCGTTTGCAATACGTCCAAAGCTATCATTCTCAGAAAGTCATAATCCCAACTGCCTTTTGCTGTTTCAAATTGCTTGGTTAGCAATCTGTAGTACTCACTGCTGCGATCACCTGATAGCCTTGCGGGTATTTCGCCACTTATTTTTCCTACAAAGATCATAGCAGTAAAAAATGAACCAAGAGGCGATGGATGACTGCCATCTTCATCGTATAATGGCAAATTCGGCCTTCTTTTTCTAGCCAATGCCCAACCTTGTCCTATAGGTACCAATTCACCATTATTAGCCTGACTGGCTATTCGATACGTTTCATGTAGCTTGCTTTGATGTTCAGGGCTTTTTTTTCGCGGCCAAGTAGAAAAAAAGTACGGCTTCGCACCATGTTTCAGAATGTGAGAAGATAACCTTGCTGCATCCTGCAAAGTTAAATTTGGGCTATTGATTGGTCTAAGACTTTGATCTTGTAAAACCACTATGTCATAGCTGGTATTCTCTATTAGCTTCTTGGTTTGAAGGTTTCTCCCAAAATTCCAATGGTGCTCTAAAGTTGCTCCTCCTACCGCCGATTCGGTCGTTGATAAGGGTGTTGATGTTTCTTCCGAGATCATCTCTACCAACTCTACCAGATCATTGTAAAAAGTATAGCTATTTCCGGCGAACAATACCTTGATTCTTCGGCCGTCACTTTGTCCGTAAGCACACAGGCTTACCATGACTCCCACGATCGAGAGCCACTTTCGTATGTGAAACTTCATGACAGATCTATAAGTCCCGTGCTTCGGGCAAAGGCCACGCCTCCGGTTGCAGAGAATTAAAAACTAAATAGATATGGGAAAGATTTCTAAGTTGGTATTGTCGCCGCTTATCTGGCAAAAGATGGCAGGGCGCACAAAAATGTGCCACTGGATTCATGGTATTCATAGGTTTGGTTTGGTCTTACGAATGTAGCTTCTACAACCACACCTGTCAATCATTAAACGGCTAAATTTTTCATTCAGCTAACATATATGGGAATAGTTCAATTATTTAAGCCTAGGATCAAAAGGTTCTGAGGAGATATCTTGTAAATGAACAAGCTGAAGAAAATCTGAATGTCTTACATTCAGGAGATAATTGTGTTCTCTCGGACTTTGAGCAGAGGGTACTTTCAGAATCAAATGAGAAGATTGTAAAAAGTCTGCGGTGAATTGATTTAAGTATTTTGGATATGGCGAGTCTGCCCAGTTTTGAGGCAAGTCTGTGGCTTTGATTTCATAGACTTCAGCGGAGTCATCCACTGCAATGGTCATACATATCCTTTGTAAGGGGAGCATGCTTTCATTTGCAAGGATTTCTAATTTGGCCAGAGAAATAGTTGGTGAAGTATAAATGATCCATTGTCCAGGTTTATTCCACCTACCTTCCGCGAAAAGTGATCCTTCAGGAGGCCAGATATTCCGATATTTCCACTTGTTAATATGGTATAGAGTCATCCGTAAAGGCTATACTCTACACGCATAAAAGCTTTTTCCAATTCTCTCCGACCTATTCTAGTTGAGAATAGCTCAAGAGGATAAATACCCCCTAAATTTTTGTTTCTGGTATTGAGCCATTCTTGAAGTAAATGTGGTTTTTCATCAAATGCCTCAACACCTTTCTGCCAAAGAGCAGCTAGGTCTGCAAGGGCATCAACGCTTTTGCTATCAAGGTCTTTAGCTTTGAGTAAATCGTAGTACTTGCTTTTGCCTACACCCAGCACCTCGGAAAGGATTTGGGCACTTAGGGATGTCTCTTTCTGTATTTGCTGTAGCGCTTCACCCTCTAAGTGAGTTTTCGAGATTTCCTGGGGCTTCATTGTAGCAAGTGCTGCAAGCGGCATGGAAATAGGCACCGAATATGGTACAAAAGGCTCCTCTGCGGCAGTGCTTTTGTCTAGAGTCTTGTATTCTTTATTTTTTTCCATTTCCGAACTATTTCTTTCCAAAAATAACACTATTTTCTATAACTAACTTATTTTCTATCAGTCTTTTTGGAAAAAAGAACGCTCCTTTTTTTACCTCAATAAATGCTTTGAATCTTACTATTTTTGCACTCCTTTTTAATCATCCATATGGACCACATTCGAAATTTCTGTATCATCGCTCATATTGATCATGGTAAGAGTACCTTGGCCGATAGACTGCTTGAATTCACTCAGACGGTTTCTGACAGGGACATGCAGGCGCAGTTGTTGGATGATATGGACCTGGAGCGTGAGCGTGGGATTACGATCAAAAGCCACGCGATTCAGATGGATTATCAGTTTGAAGGTCAGGACTATACACTCAACCTGATTGACACCCCTGGCCATGTTGATTTTTCCTATGAAGTTTCCCGATCTATTGCCGCTTGCGAAGGCGCCCTATTAATAGTAGATGCTTCCCAGGGGATTGAGGCTCAGACCATA
>JAHCMJ010000067.1 GCA_019192485.1 Cyclobacteriaceae bacterium HetDA_MAG_MS6
AAATGCTGCGATGGAAAAAGCCGTCATAGTATGGCCACTTGGAAACGAATGCCAACTATGGACTTTCACTCCTTGTATAAAATCCAGAACTCCCTCGTCGAAAAACGATTTGGGCCTGGGTGTTCCTCTAAATATCACTCTTTTCAATAAGGCTGTCAGTGCTGCTTGAGCTAATCCTATCCCTATCAATAATATACCAATCCTACGATTGACGAATAGAGACACCAGAATCGCCCCCACTACCATGAACCCATCCCCCAAGTGAGTCCATCTAGGCATCACGCCATCTAAAACACTATTCCGATGTTGATTGACCCACAATACTACCTCACCGTGGTCGATAAGAACTACCGCTACCAAACCTAAAATAAAAAGGGAAAAATATACTTGATAAAAAAGGTCTTTCAGAATAGCATGCATTACCGAAGAATGTAGAGTTTGCCAAAGCCATTCTTAAAAGCCCTGTCAGCTGAAGTGCCCCGGTTTTTTACATTCTCACCGTTAATCCGGGTAATCACTCGATAGAGATACACACCATTTGCCAATTCATCCCCAAACTCGTCCGTCCCATTCCAGGCATAATCGGTAATGTTATTGCCTATATGTATAGCGCCGATTTCATCTTGCGTGATTTCTCTAACGATCCTCCCCGAAACTGTCATGATCTGTATTTTAAGTTGATCTGGTATTTCTGACCCTGTCAGTGTAAAAACGAATCTGGTGCTCGAAGAAAAGGGATTTGGATAAGGATAAAAATGGGTAATGGAAGACTCACTTATTACTTCAAAATTGATCTCATAAGGTACATCTCCGATGCTATTACCGCTTTCGTCAGTAGCCTCTACTCTAAAACCGTATTGACCATCTTCCAATGGCCCTGGATCATACCTAACCTCAAAATCTTCGGTCTCAGTAGCGGGTGTCCACACGACGCTTGGCGAGTCGAAGCTGACGCGCTCAAATCCGCAACTCTCGCAAGGCTGCTTCAATTGTAATTCTACACCGCTGGTATCACTTTTCACCAAAATAGGATTATCATCTCTAAGTCTAATCAAAATAGATGGGTTTGCAGAGACGATATCGCCATCGAGGATATAACTCCCGTCAAATGTCACGTCTAAAATTGGATTGACATTGTCCGCTTGCACCCTGGCAAATGCAGGGAAACTGATATTATTGTTATTCTGATACAGCTCTACCTCGGAAGCCATTGCCGATAAGGACAGATTGTTGATACCTACCTTACCAATGGAGTTGATATTGATACTAAAGGTTGAAGTATCTCCCGCCGCTGGACCAGGTAAATTCGCGCTTTGCTGTGTGAGCCCACCACCATCTACTGTTTGGATCTGATAGGAGAGCTGAACAGAATCTGTAAAATCCTTTGGGGAAGTGTTGATAAATGAAACTTGCTGCGTAATAGGAGTCCCTTCTTGAATACTAATAGGGGTTTTATTGCCAATCAATAAAATGCCGTCGGGAGGATAGTCATAAGTAACCTCCCAAAATCGTAGCGCAGGTGGAGTCTGATTAACAGAGTCCGAAAAAGTATATCTCAATCTAATCTGCGGATAAATGGCGGCATCAACTGTTGACAGATCAACAGCTTCTATCCTGCCTGACTGAAAGAGTGGTGTTTCTGTCCCAGCAGCGGTGACTCCTATTATGTCAACAGCGAAATCATCCGAAGCTTCATCTTGAGCACCAAAGTCCAGACTATTCCAACTTCGAGCCGGCCCAATTCGAGGTGTCAATACTTCACCTTGCTGAAATTTACCCACCACATCCACTGTTTGCCTGAGGCTTTGTTGGAGGATAGGTATCGAAGAGCCATCATCGATTACTTCAATGGCCTCTCCTGGTGAGAAACCCTTTCTTCCAATAAAAATAACTGCCTGTCCATCAATCAATCCATCAATTGTACTGGTCTGTATACCAACATTATTCAACTTGCTTTTTACCGTAGCGTCCCAATTGGAATAGCGAACTTCCCCCATACTGAATATGATTACATTATCACCACTTTTTAGATTGTCAATGAATGTATCTAGGAAACGATTCGGCCCTATGACAAAATCTTCGATGAAGTTGTAAACCATCTGAGGCCGTCGTCCACAGACCCTGGCATCCAATACGTCTGGCCCTATTATAGGGATGGCCTGATAAGGGCTGGCAGTCTCACGGTCAAAGGCCACCAGGTTAATGGTGTTTTGCGTACAAAAAGGATCTATCGGAGCCGTGCTTCTGATCATATCAATTCCGTCAAAAACAAACTCTAGCGCAGAAGAATCAAATGAGCTTGCTGTACCAAAGGTGAAAACCTCAACCATATTAGTAGACTCAACAAAATCCCATGCTCCAGTCACTTGATCTATTTCAACACCTTGAACATCATTCACTCCAAGTTGTCCTCGATCAAATTGTCCCCAACCTTCAGTCGCACCAGCCATATAGGTGAACGAGCTCTCCACCCAAGACGTATCTTCATTTGCCTGCGGCTGCGTGTATCTGGTCCGCCAGTACATCGTAGTAGAGTCAGGAATATTGTCTGAAGAGAGATCCAGTGTCCGCTCAAAAAGTACCTCTCCTGTCTCAGTAAGTGTTTTTTTGAAAGGACTATCAAATGTCCTGATCGTATCCAGCTCAAAATCAAAACTTCTGACACCCTCCAATGGGTCAATTGATTGCCACTTGAATAGCACCTCTGCTGTAGATACCAGTGACTCATCAGGAGGAAACAATGGGAGACTATTACCACTATTGAGCGCAAGCGAAAAATTGACCAGGTTATTGATTTCGCTCAACTCAACTATATCATTGTCTGGGTCGACCCTGATCTCAAAAAGATTGATTCCTTCAAGATTTTTGGTGGGATCATTTGTTATTTCAAACGATATAGTATCCAATCGCGGAATCCGTTCGAAGCCGTTGATGTAGATAATCTCCTCACCATCTGGCAACGTCCTGCTAATAGAGATCTTCAAGGAATCCGTACTTGATTTGCCGTAGTTTCTCACGATGAGATCAAGTGCAAAACTGGATTGGCTGGAAAGGATGCGATCACCCTCAAGAGCTCTTGGGAGTACATCATTCTCTACCAACTCATAATCCGGTTGATCAGCTCCGAATATCTTGATAGCAGGATCACCCTGAAGTAGCATCTGGTGTACCTGTGTCAGATTGACAACCCCGCTGCCATAGGCTTGAAGATATCGATCACTAATTTCGATGAGTGCTTCACCAATAGAGGTACCAAACCACTCCTCTTCAGCAAAATTTACCGCATAGAATATATCTGTATAACGCTTCAGGTTTGATGACAGTGCGAAATTAGAGTGTGCGACAAAGCCAAGAGCTCCTGCCGAAGGCTGTGAAATCCAGTCCTCACCAAAAGAAACATTAGTTCCAAATATCTCTCCTGCATTACACCCATTGATCAGTAGAAAAGGATACCTCCCATTATTAGCATAATCCGAGGCTGCACCTATCTCTATGTCCGTAACTGCGCTGCCAGAATGACCAAAAAAAGTCACCATCCCCACTCCCGAATTGATCTCCTCAGTCAAATTAAATTGCTCAACTACTGCATTGGTAGCTTTCCCTTTGTTTAGGACATTAGCTCCAAGAAAATCTCCTTCGGCTAACCGTGCAAAGCTTTCAATAAAGCTCCTGAAAGTAGCTAGTTCGTTAGATGTCTGCCCTCCACTCAATTGGATAATATTCTTTCTCCAAAGGTCGTCAAACGCCAATCCCTCCATCTCTATAACCTTATTGAGATACACTTCTATGTCCTCTGGAGTACGTGCACTTAACCTTCCAGTTGGGATGACTGGCACATTTGGATCGGGGCCTAGGTTTACCGAGTAAGAAAAGTCACTGCCGGGCAAGCCAAATGTAGGGACATAATGAATAAGTGAGCCAGGAGTTCTGTAAAAATCAAAATTCACCGAGGTCCCTTTTCCAATAATAAACAAGTACTCTGGATTGCCCTGATCATACAAATACTCCAGGTACCTGCTGATGGCAAGTGGTGATGGATCTCCGAAGCTAAATAGATCGTATAATTGTTGCGTCTCCGCTATGCTAACATCAAAGCTACCACCTGAAGTACTCAAGCGATAGTCGGCATATGCTTGAACCTGATCAGTCGTACCAGATCGCAAGTCACTATGAGTAATAATGTGATAATTAGCTCCGACATCCACGTCCTCAAAGCTATAAGGCTCAATAACAGGAACCTGTTTAGTATCCGTCAGAGCCAACACTTTTCGAGGCGTAGAAGTGCCGGTCACTACAATGTCCACATCACTTGCAAAATTAGTTTGCGCTATAAGTACTGGAGAAAAGGGGTCTGTAATATCATAAAAACGGGTACTCTCAGGATCTACAGCAGGGATTCTAAGATAGGAGCGATCACCAGCTTCTGTCCGTAAGTCAAATGATGTTTGATCCCCAGCTAAGCTATATCCACTAGGATAAGTGACATCCACATAGGCAAATGACACTCTATCAGCCTGACCGGAAACCCCCAAAACTGCAAGTCTGACAAGAAGATCTCCGGCTACTCCAATATCGTCCCAAGAGAGAGAAGATTGATATTTGAAACTGGTACGATTCGAAAACTCAGCGAAGCCAAGGGACCGCAAAGACAAGTTATCAGGACCTACAGCCACCTCTACTCGATGCGAAAGGGTATTGTCTCCAATCATGACAATTTCCAAAGTGGGTACCGGCCCAGATCTCACTGCATCCTGAAGTATCAGATTAAATTCCTGGTTACCATTTTTAGATATTGATGGTCCTGTCCATCCTTCTGCTTGATCAAAGAAACTAGAAGTAAACGTGGACTCAAAGCCATACTTAAACCCTTCGGAATATTGTGAGGTTTGTAAGGTCAGGTCCTGTAGAAGATGATATGATTCAATGCTTAGCCCTGAATTATCCTTGGCAGACGAAAATCCCGTTCGAAGTCCATTAGCCCCTCCAACTGACCAGGTCAGGAAGTAAGTAGCCGAATCGGCAAAAAGATTGTAGTACTGGTGCGGTTGTGACTCAGGTGTCAGGTATAAATCCACATCGCTAGCACCGTCATTTCGCTGACCGTAAAACTCTAGAAAATTGAGTGTGCCATCGCCATTGGAGTTGACATTGATTGCCATCTCCCGGCCTCTCCTAAACATTCGAATCCTAGAGGCTGGTACTGTAGAAAGGGGAAAACCTAACGTTTGCAAGTCCACAGCATTTACCCTATACCAACCATCCTCCGCTACCTTCAGCTTGAAATAATCTTGATCGGTTTCTACCCATTCATTACCATATGGTTGAGATATGGCCTGTGTCCAGGTCACAAGCGCCAAAATCAAAAGCCTACTTGCCTTCCACATTGAAATCTACTTTTATTGAGAAGATATGAGACCAAAGACCCTCAGACTGATTGCCTACATCGGTAAAAGCATAATCAATCATAAGTTCTCTTAACTTGAAACCGACACCCAAATTAGGTTGAAAAGACCACGATTTACTACCATCAAAATCTTTGACTTCCTGAAATTGATTAGCCCCTAATCTAAGGAAAGCAATTTGCTTGTACCCCAGTTCCAAGCCTATTCGTGGATCAGCCGAAGCAATGTCAGATTTGAGAAGTGTATTTCTTTTCCCATCAAAAGTGACATCTAAATCTGCCGTAGCCAGTAAATTTAGCGTTTTGGAAAGCTGAAAGTTTCTAGCCCCACCTAATATCAATCTGGGTAACGTAATCTCAATCGAATTGCTCGGAATCTCATTACCAGTAATGGTGTAGACCTCTCTCAATTCCGAGGACTGATGTGTCCAGGTATTGAATGTGCCAAAAACATCTCTGACCGATGCTCCTACCATCCACTTTCCAAAAGTCTTCTTTGCTCCTAAATCAATACCAAACCCCCAGGCTTTGGCAAAATCTCCAACAGTACGATGAATGATTTTGATGTTCCCACCAACTTTCAAATCTCCAAGAGCAGACAATTTGCGTGCATAAGATAAGAGCATAGCATAATCTGCCGAAGAAAAGAACTGCACATTGTCGTAGTCGATGGCTCCATTGTTATCAAACAACAGTCTGGTATCCGGAATATCATCCACGGCAAACCTGATAATAGATACGGCAAACTTACTTTCCTCATCCAAGGAGGAAGCAAATCCCGCATAATCGTAGTTGGCTATACCTCCAAAATAGGAAGCATGCATCAATGACAGCTGATGGTCAGTCGTCAAATCGTTAAGACCGGCAGGGTTCCAAAATGCTGACGTAACATCATCTACGTAAGCTACAGAACTACCTCCGAGGGCAAAAGACCTAGCACCTACTCCAAGCGACAAGAACTCATTGCTGTACTTAGGTGTATTGTCTTGAGCACTCAGCGTAGTGACTCTCATAAAGATCAACAACAGCCCGAAAAAAAACGAATTAACTCTCATTCAAATCAAGTGATAGCAGCTGATAGCGCAATTTTGAATCGAAGTTAGATATAGTCTACAAATCAGTTCGACTCCATGCAAAAATCCTTTTCACATTCTTTCGTAACAACGACAAAAGAAAACATTTCAATATAATTTATAAAAGAAAACATATGATTATTCATTGAAAATATAAGTAACGGTAACATTTTTAGAAAAGTACTTGGCCATACATAGTACCTTTCCGTATACAGTGCTACAAAGGTCAAAAACTTAAAACTCCGGTGAAAATATGAATATTGAAAACACACAGGTACAAATGCGGAAGGGAATCCTGGAGTTCTGCATCCTGCACATTATATCTCGAGGGGAGGTATATGCGTCGGATATGCTGGAGGAGCTCACCTCGGCAAAAATCATGGTAGTGGAAGGCACTATATATCCACTACTAACCAGGCTGCGAAAGTCCGGGCTAGTGGATTACAAATGGGTAGAGTCCAACTCCGGACCACCTAGAAAGTACTTTACACTAACCGAGGCAGGTCAAGGATTTCTGGAAGGATTGAATATCACTTGGGACGAGTTGGTATCCTCCACACAAAAAATCATTTCTATCAACAAAAACTCAAAGAAAAAAGGATCCTGATTTCCCAACTCGATCCGAACCTAAAGTATTTGCAATCATGAAAAAGAACATAAGTATCAACATTGGGGGCATCATCTTTCATATCGAGGAAGATGGCTACGATAGGCTCAAAGGTTACCTGGGCTCCATCAACAGATATTTCTCCACATTTGAGGATAGTAAGGAGATCATCGAGGATATCGAAAACCGGATAGCGGAAATTTTCTTATCGAAACTGTCAGATGGCAATCAGGTCATCGATAAGGAAAACGTCGAGGAGCTCATTTCTACCATGGGTACTACTTCAGATTTTGAAGCCACCATAGAGTCAGAGCCCGAGGAAAAGCAGGAAGATACTTTTGAACCTACAGAAGAGCAGGCTCAATCAGAAGCTAGCAAAAGACTATACAGAGACACAAATAGAAAAATACTTGGAGGAGTCGCCTCTGGTATTGCCAACTATTTCGGCATTGATGCCATCTGGGTCCGTCTGTTGATCTTAGCGCTGGTCATCAACGTCTTCTTTGCCGGATTAAGCGGCGCGGCAATATTGGCCTATATCTTGCTTTGGATTGTTATCCCTGGAAATGACAAACTAGAGGAAGACAAGAGCGTCAAAAAACTCTATCGAAATGCAGACGAGCGAGTCTTAGGAGGCGTTTCCAGTGGTATCGCATCATACTTTGGCATTGACCCTTCAGTGATTAGACTACTATTTGTCCTCTCTATTTTCTTGGGGGGAGCTGGCCTGATCGTTTATATCATCCTATGGATCATTACTCCAGAAGCTAAATCTATAACAGAAAAGATGCAGATGCAGGGGGAGCCTGTCACACTTTCCAATATTGAAGAGAACGTAAAGAGCAGTCTCAATGTAAAGGAAGGGGAGGAAAGTGTGTTTGTAAAGATTTTACTATTCCCCTTTCGGTTTATTGCGCTCATCATCGACGCTCTAGGTAAATTATTAGGACCCTTCCTGCACTTTTTGGTAGAGGCGCTAAGAGTCCTTTTTGGAGCACTTATAGTAGTTGCCGGAGTGGCCATCATGTTGGGCACCATTATATCTTTTACCGCACTTATTGGCTGGGATACATGGTTACCATATGTTCGCCTTGGCGATATCCCCTTACAACTTATCCGGGACTCTATTAATCGTTTTACTTTAATTGGTTTGTTCCTGGTATCCTTTATTCCTGCATTGGCGATTTCATTGTTGGGACTGATGATCATTTTGAAACGAGTAGTAGCCAGAGCCTATATCGGCTGGTCCATGTTCGCTTTATGGATATTGGGTCTCATCACGCTTGCACTATTTCTTCCTCGCACAATCAAGCAGTATCGTACAGAAGCAGACTATCGTGAGGAAAGAATCTTCGCTGTCAGCCAAGAAATACCTACCCTAACACTAGCACAATCAGAAAATTTTTCTGATATGGATATGGTAGACTTAAGACTCCGAGGTCACTCTGACACTACCTATAGCCTGTTGCTCACCTACCAGGCAAGAGGTGAAAATAGGCAAGATGCCCAGGAAAATGCCCGGGGTGTTACCTATCAGGTTCGTCAGGATGGGTCTTTTTTCTACTTCGATGAGGCGATATCGTTTCCAGAAAACACACCTTACCATTTCCAACAGGTAGATGCTATATTCTATATCCCTTTCGGGAAAGTTTTTAAGATGGAAGGTGAGCTCAAGGAAATTCTTGTAAATACACTCCGCCTCAATGGCTATCGATCCTACCAAATGGACGGTAATGAGTGGGTATTTGAGCGATCAGGTTTGAAGTGCCTTACTTGCTCTCAAGGCAATAGCCCAGGTTCTTCTTTCCGCAGAAAAGAAAAAAATAATCGCTCGTCAGATAGAGCTAAATCATTTCACTACAATCATACTGGAAACCGACTATTCTATGATTTCGAAAACTTTGATCGCGTGAAAATAGACGCGTCCTTCAAAGTCAATATTCGTGAAGACGATGAGTATGAGATAATGATCGTGGGAGATGAAGACGATCTAGACGAAATCTATCTTAGCCAATATGGATCTAAACTTGAGGTAAAAGACGGTCACAAACATTGGAAATGGTGGAATGAGGATAAGGTTAGAGATGTAACACTGTATATCAAGGCTCCGGATATCTCCTCATTAGAATTAACTGGTGCTTGCAAAGGAGAATTTATTGGGTTTGATACTAAGGATATACAAATCAACCTGACAGGCGCATCAGAAGTAAATGCGGATATCGAGCCAAGAGAGCTGGACATCAACCTGACAGGGGCATCGAAACTTTGGCTGGAAGGAAAAGGAGATAACCTGGATGTCAAACTGGTAGGAGCATCAACGCTTCGAGCATTAGACTTTGAGGCAGAATACGTTGATATATCTGCTCTAGGAGCGTCTACAGCTTTTGTATATGCCAATGAAGAACTGGATGTTCGCGCTCTGGGGGCTAGTACTGTAAAATACAAGGGCACCAGCAATGTATCAGTAGTCGACGCAGGCCTGAGTAACGTCAAGAGACTTCGATAGACCCTGAAATTAAAGCCGTCACAACCTTTCATGACAAGATTGTGACGGCTCCATTTATTTCATCAGTTTCTTGTACTTGATCCTTGTTGGCTCGACATCTCCCATTCTTTTCCTCCTATTGTCCTCATAATCAGAAAAATTGCCCTCAAACCAGTATACTTGAGAATCTCCTTCAAAAGCCAGAATATGAGTAGCAATCCTATCCAGGAACCACCTATCATGGGAAATTACTACTGCACAACCTCCAAAATTCTCCAGGGCTTCTTCCAAGGCACGAAGCGTATTGACATCCAAATCATTAGTAGGTTCATCAAGTAGGACCAAGTTAGCTCCTTGCTTCAGGGTCATAGCGAGGTGGACTCTATTCCTTTCGCCTCCGGAAAGATCTTTGATCTTTTTCTGTTGATCGTTTCCACTAAAGTTGAATTTACTGACGTATGCTCTGGCATTCATTTCCTTCCCCCCGAGATCTATTAATTCATTCCCACCAGAAATGGCCCCATATACTGTTTCATCAGGCTTTAAGTTGTCATGTTCCTGGTCCACGTAAGACATGACTACCGTAGAACCAACTTCAAAAGATCCAGAATCCGGTTTTTCATTTCCGGTCACAAGCTTAAACAATGTCGATTTTCCAGCTCCGTTTGGTCCGATCACTCCAACAATCCCTCCTTGCGGTAGATTAAAAGACAGATTTTCGAAAAGCAACTTTTCACCGAAAGACTTTGACACACCGCTCACCTCAATGACCTTAGCTCCTAGTCGAGGTCCTGGTGGGATGTACAGCTCTAACTGGGCCTCTTTTTCCTTGCTCTCCTCTCCCAGCAGTTTCTCATAAGCACTCAGCCTAGCCTTAGCCTTCGCTTGACGTCCTTTAGGTGTCATTCTTACCCATTCCAGCTCTCGCTCCAAAGTTTTTTGTCGTTTAGACTCGGACTTCTCTTCCTGACTTAAGCGTTTTTGCTTTTGATCAAGCCAACTGGAATAATTTCCTTTCCAGGGAATCCCTTCACCACGATCCAGTTCCAGTATCCAGCCCGCCACATTGTCAAGAAAATACCTATCATGAGTGACTGCTATTACCGTACCCTTATATTGCTGAAGGTGCTGCTCCAACCAAAGGACGGATTCGGCATCAAGGTGATTGGTAGGCTCATCCAGTAACAATACATCTGGCTCCTGAAGTAGTAATCGACAAAGGGCCACTCGTCTTTTTTCTCCCCCAGACAAGTTTTTGATAACAGCATCCTCTGGAGGTGTCCTCAAAGCATCCATTGCCCGTTGGAGTTTGCTATCGAGCTCCCAAGCACCTAACTGATCCAATTTCTCCTGTACCTCTCCTTGCTTCTCAATAAGTTTATCCATTTTATCCGGATCTTCCAGGACCTCAGGCTCAGAAAACTTCAAGTTGATAGCCTCGTACTCTTCAAGCATGTCTGTGACTTCTTTCACAGCCTCTTTGACCACTTCTATTACTGTCTTTTCAGGATCCAGCTGAGGCTCTTGCCCAAGCATACCTACGGAATATCCCGGAGAAAAGACCACCTCTCCTTCGTAATCTTGATCGATACCAGCGATAATCCTCATCAGAGAGGACTTACCAGAGCCATTTAAACCCAACACTCCTATCTTGGCTCCGTAAAAAAAGGAAAGATGGATATTCTTGAGTACTTGTTTTTTGGGAGGGTGAATTTTGCTCACCCTGGACATGGAAAAAATGATCTTTTCGTCTGACATACTGTATATAAAAATGAGAGAGTCGAATTTAAAGGATTTTAATTATTAGAAAAGAAATCCTAAACTTGAATGTCAATAGCAAAATGAGTCATAAGGAGATTCCATACGGATACGTCAAAGCAGACAAAATATACCTGAAGAGCTGGAATGATCATCAGGAACGAGAAGTTGGCACCGTCAGAAACGAAGATGTTGATGCCTCTGTCGAGTATTTCGTCAAAAAATTTCAAGAATTAACTGAAAAGTCTCAAGAGCTAGAAGAAAAAATTGAGAAAGCCGAAAATAAAGGCAGCTTCCTGATGAAGCTAGTCCATCTTCGAGAAGGACTTGCAAGCCACGACGGGCTTGGTGATTACAAAACGCTTGATAACAAATTATCAATTCTCCAAAAACAACTAGAGGAAATCATCCATCAGAATAGACTTCGAAATCTCGAAATCAAAAAAGCACTTTTGGTTGAATTAGGAGAAGCAGTAGAATTATTCAACTGGAAAGAGTCAACGGAGAAAGTCCATGATATCAAGGAGAGATGGTTAAAAACAGGCAATGCCACACCTGAAGAAAACGGGCAACTTGAAGAGGTCTTCTGGACAAAACATCAGTCCTTCTTTGATAGAAAAAAGGCATTCTATGAGGACAAAAAGCGGCTAATGGCCAATAGGCAGAGAGAATACGAGCAAATTATCTCCGAAGCCTCCATACTGCGGACGCTAAAAGGGAAAGCCTACTTTGATAAGGTCAAAGAGTTGAAAGCTCGATGGCAAGAAAATGGCAACATCCCCGCAGATATCTATAATGGACTCCATCGGGCATTTTATGCTCTACTCAAACCGCAGCGAAGTTTTCGCCCGCCCATAGCCAATCCTGAGGCAGTACTAGACACCTTGAAAGCCATTGAATCAGGACAAAAACCTTTTGACAAGCGGGAAGTGGATGAGCTTCGCAAGACGCTAAAGTCCATCAGAAGCTATGATCCAGCTATCAAGCAGAAGCGCAAAGAAGCAATGTCTCTCTTACAGTTTTTGATGGAGAAAGATTTTGTAGAAAAAATCTGTCAGAAAAGAAATCCTGATTTTCGTCAGCTCCCTGAAGAGCAGCAAATCAAATTGCGCATTAAAATAACTAAAGAATTGCTGATCAGAGACCAATCTGAGCTCGACAAGTATCTGTCTAACGCTGACCAATACTCTACCAGAAGTGGGGAAATGGCTCAAATGATGGAGCGAAAAATACAACAACAGCGCAACAAAGTGCAGGTAAAGAAGACGCTAATTGAGATCATGGAAAAGGCGATTTGATCGCTTAATCCACTTTCAAAAGTTTTCGCGAACTATTTACAGACAGAAACGTTTTTCAGAAATTGAAAATTGATTTGTTTTTTTGATTTAAATTCTATTTTTGCACGATTATTAAATTGGCAGATTAAAAAGTGATTAACATATGTACTGGACATTAGAACTTGCCTCTTACTTGGAGGATGCTCCATGGCCTGCCACCAAAGACGAGCTGATCGACTATTCTATTCGGTCAGGAGCTCCGCTTGAAGTGGTAGAAAATCTGCAGGAGTTGGAGGACGATGGTCAGCCTTATGAAAATATTGAGGAGATTTGGCCAGACTATCCCACGAAAGAGGATTTCTTTTTTAACGAAGACGAATATTAGGTCCGGTCATCATCGGACTTCATGCTTAACAACCATTCCCCATACAACAGGTCCTCCCTGGTGGTTATCTTTATATTGGTGTAGCTCCCCTCAACAAGAGTTACTCGCTCACCCAGCGCCTCTACTACTGAGGCATCATCTGTAAATATTCTTTTTTCTTGTTGTCTGTAAGCTGCTTGCAGTAAACTTACCCGAAACACCTGGGGTGTTTGAACCAACCGATAAGCATCTCGGTCAAGCACTTCGTTTGACACGGTGGTAACTTTTCTTATAGTATCCTTTAACTTGATAGCCACTATGGCCGCTCCGGATTCTTCAGCCTGAGTATAAGAATCTCTAATAATATCTGAAGTGATAAACGGTCTTACGGCATCATGCACCGCTACTAAGGCATTCTCTTCATGAATTTCATTCAACCCACTTCGAACAGATTGAAATCTGGTCTCCCCGCCGAAGGCCACTATTATTTCTCTTCGAGGATAGTATTTGTCTTTGATCTTATTCCATGTAGGCAAATGATCTTCGGGAAGTACAAGTACCGTTTTTATATGGGCGTCCCAGCTGATAAAAGCGTCTAAGGTATGTACAAGTATTGGCTTGCCTGCTAATGTCAAAAACTGTTTAGGCACGGGTTCGTTCATTCGCAGACCTCGCCCACCAGCTACGACAATCACATACTTGGGCATCATGATCAGATGATCAGCATCGCATCACCGTAACTAAAAAATCTGTATTTTTCCTTGATCGCTAACTGATAAGCCTCTTTGATCAACTCAAATCCACCAAAAGCGGAAGCCATCATCAGAAGCGTTGATTCTGGTAGATGAAAATTAGTCACAAGAGCGCTACATATCTTGAAGTCGTAGGGAGGGAAAATAAATTTATCTGTCCAACCACTGTTAGCCTTGAGTCTGCCACCAGCTGATACCGATGACTCAAGCGTTCGCATAGCTGTGGTACCTATGGCACAAACTTTTTTCTTACTGTCCAGTGAAAGATTTACACGGTCAGCTGTCTTTTCATTGACAAAGTAATTTTCAGAATCCATCTTGTGCTTCGTCAGATCTTCCACATCGACTGGTCTGAAAGTCCCCAATCCTACATGTAACGTAATCGGCTCAATATCCACTCCCACAATTTCTAACCTCTTCATGACCTGCTTAGTGAAATGCAGGCCAGCTGTTGGTGCAGCTACCGCACCGACATGTTCTGCGTAGATAGTCTGGAACCTATCCCTATCCTCCGGTTCTGCATTTCTCTTGATCTCTTTTGGGAGAGGTGTCTCACCAAGTCTATCGATCATAGAATAAAAGTCTGTTTGATCGCCATCAAACAGAAACCTGATCGTTCGTCCCCTTGAGGTCGTATTGTCGATAACCTCCGCTACGAGTTCACCGTCACCAAAATAAAGTTTATTACCTACCCGAATTTTCCTAGCAGGATCTACCAACACATCCCACAAGTGCATTTCTCTATTTAGTTCCCGCAGCAAGAACACTTCTATTTTCGCCCCGGTCTTTTCCTTATTACCGTAAAGTCTGGCCGGGAATACTTTGGTGTTGTTCAATATCATGACATCACCTTCATCAAAGAAACCCACAATGTCCTTGAACACTTTATGTTCGATCTCCCCGGTATCTCGATGCACTACCATCAACCTGGACTCATCCCTATTTTCCGTAGGATACAAAGCAATCTGACTTGAGGGTAGATCAAACTTAAATTCAGATAATTTCATGCGTATTATATTGATTTTTTAATCGTTGTAATTGGCCGCCCTGGCGGATGCAGCAAATGAAGGGATATGCGAAACCTGCAATCGAAATACTACGTTGTGCAAGTGAACCGGTTTTGCTGCTTTTTTCAGGTTTAGTCGTTTTATATCAGTAACGTCTGAAAAATTAATTCAGTCCGCAAAATTAGCAAAATGTTTTGTTTTGCGCGGTGGAAAACTGAAATTACAAAGAAGTGAAAAGCGATAGTCATGCTTATATTTAAATTAATATTGGAAAGCCTGAGGTTCGCCTGGAATGCACTTCGATCTAATCTATTGAGGACATTCCTATCGCTGATGGGTGTCACTATTGGCATTTTTGCCATCATAGCCGTATTTACCCTAGTAGACTCTCTCGAAAAAAGCATCAAAGACAGCCTTAATTTTCTTGGATCTAACAATATCAATGTAGAGAAGTGGCCATATGGACTTGGGGGAGGGCCCTATCCCTGGTGGAAATATATGCGTCGGCCTCATCCCAACTTTGCTGAGTTTGAGTACCTCAAGGAAAATGTTGTCAATGCTGCGGGGATTTCCATTATAGGAGTAAAGGAGAATGTAACTGCTAAACACAAAAGCAACAGCAGTACCGAACTCTCTCTGGTGGGAGTCAGTTATGGTCACAAGGATGTTTATGATATTCCGATAGACAAGGGCAGGTATTTCACACAGAATGAAGTAGTTAGTGCAAGAAATGTTGCCGTAATTGGCTATCGATCTGCAAAAGAGCTTTTCCCAAATGGAAATCCCATTGGCAAGGAAATCAAATTAAAGGGTCTAAAGTTTTACGTTATTGGTACGATCGAAGAAGAAGGCGATAGCTTCCTTGGTGCTCCCAGTAATGATGACAATGTATACCTGCCCTACGCCGCGCTCATGAAAATGTATTATAGTGGCAGGCGAAGAGGTATAGAGCCTTCCATCACTGTCAAAGGACTAGAAACTGATATAGGGCTTGCCGAACTGGAAGCCGAACTTCAAGGGCTGATGCGCAGAAAAAGAGGCCTAAGACCAAAACAAGAAGACAACTTTGCGCTAAACAGACCTGAGGCCATAGCGAACTTCATCGGCTCCACTTTTGACGTAATTGGCATAGCTGGATGGATTATTGGCAGCTTCTCCATACTAGTTGGCGGCTTCGGCATAGCCAATATTATGTTTGTCTCCGTTCGGGAGCGAACCAATATTATCGGCATCCAAAAATCACTTGGAGCCAAAAACTACTTTATTCTCTTTCAGTTTTTGTTTGAGAGTGTATTTTTATCCTTACTAGGTGGGGGTATCGGAATCTTTTTGGTGTACTTGCTGTCTTTTCTCAGTCTAGGCTCTTTAGAGCTTTCGCTTAGTATCGCCAATGTCACCATAGGACTAGGTGTCTCCGCTGCTATAGGTATGGCATCTGGAATTATCCCCGCAGCCTTGGCTGCTAGGATGGACCCTGTAATGGCAATAAGAAGTTAAGCCTCTTCTCCGTTGATCTTCGCTTTGATCTTAGTTTCAAGCTCTTCCATCAATTCAGGATTATCCTCCACCAGTTGCTTTACAGCATCCCTTCCCTGACCAAGTTTATTACCATCATAGGAAAACCAGGATCCTGATTTTTGTACGATATCCAGTTCGACCCCGAGATCGATGATCTCACCAGACTTACTGATCCCTCGACCATACATGATATCAAATTCCACTACCTTGAACGGTGGGGCTACTTTATTCTTAACCACCTTCACTCTGGTCCTGTTACCTAGTATGCTATCTGCACTCTCCTTGATTTGCCCAATTCGTCGAATATCCAACCGGACAGAAGCATAAAATTTCAAAGCATTACCTCCTGTAGTTGTTTCGGGATTGCCAAACATTACCCCAATTTTTTCTCTCAGCTGATTGATGAAGATGCAAGAGCAGCCCGTCTTGTTGATCGTGCCAGTCAACTTACGCAAGGCTTGAGACATCAATCTGGCTTGGAGTCCCATTTTACTTTCACCCATCTCACCCTCCAGTTCACCTTTGGGCACTAGAGCAGCTACCGAATCTATGACAATGATATCAATCGCCCCCGACCTGATGAGATGCTCAGCAATTTCCAGTGCTTGCTCACCATTGTCCGGTTGAGAGATCAGCAAGTTTTCAGTATCAATACCAAGCTTTTCCGCATACAATTTATCAAAGGCATGCTCCGCATCGATAAATGCGGCTAACCCTCCCGCTCTCTGCGCCTCAGCTATACAATGCATGGCTAAGGTGGTTTTACCCGAAGACTCCGGACCATAAACTTCTATGATCCTGCCACGGGGAATACCCCCTACACCCAGGGCAATATCGAGCCCAAGTGAACCCGTAGGGATTACCGGCACATCCAACACTTTTTCGTCACTTAGCTTCATGATCGTACCCTTGCCATAGGTCTTTTCCAACTTATCGATCGTGAGTTGAAGTGCTTTCAGTTTTTCGGTATTATCTGCCATAAGATGAGTAGTAGATGAAAATCACAGCAATACTAAATGAATTAGAATTATTAGCAAAATAACTTGCAGAGTCCGCTGGAAAAAGATTGAAAAACTAATTTTATTAGCATTTCGATGAGCATTTGATGACCTAATTTAATGAACATCTGGTATTACCCTTATGTTAACCATTGATCCAAAAATTGATATCTCCTTAATTTAAACCATAAGGCTACACAATGAAATAGCGGTAGTCTTGTGATAATTTTAGAATTGATTTGTTGCAGAAATACATTCAAGCAACGAAATTTGATTTTAATGCTTATCTAATGGCTAAGAACAATCAAAAGATTTTGGTTGTAGATGATGAAGCTGATATTCTGGAGCTTCTAAAATACAATCTCACTAAAGAAGGGTACGACGTAAAAATAGCCAGTGATGGTATCAAAGGAGTTGAAATAGCCAAAACTTTTCTCCCTGACCTAATTATACTGGATATCATGATGCCCAAGCAGGATGGCGTAGAAACTTGCAGACAGATTAGGGAGTTTCCGGAACTATCAAATGTTTTTGTGATCTTCTTGACGGCTAGATCCGAGGAATATTCAGAGGTAGCCGCATTTGACACTGGTGCGGAC
>JAHCMJ010000068.1 GCA_019192485.1 Cyclobacteriaceae bacterium HetDA_MAG_MS6
CTCCTGCAAACTGTCCAATGCCATGCATCATTTTCTTAGCCAGATCCCGCATCTCCTGGTAAACGGTATCCGGTAGCGTCATAGCAGGTGCCACAGTGATAGAATCACCTGTGTGTACGCCCATTGGGTCAAAGTTCTCAATAGAACAGATGATGATAATGTTACCCAAATTGTCACGGAGTAGCTCCAACTCATACTCTTTCCAACCAAGGATACTCTGCTCCACCAGTACTTCATGAATAGGTGAGGATTGTAAACCATGATTCAATGCACCATCAAATTCTTCTGGTGTATTGACAAATCCTCCACCCGTCCCTCCTAAAGTAAACGAAGGACGTATCACCAGCGGAAACCCAATCTCCTGTGCTATCTCTTTCCCCTTCAGGAATGATGTGGCTGTCTCCCCTTTACAGACATTCACGTCGAGCTCTTTCATTTTAAGGCGGAACTTTTCCCTATCCTCAGTAGTCTCTATAGCGTTGATGTCTACACCAATAATTCGTACGTCATATTTCTCCCAAATTCCAGCTTGCTCACATTCAATAGCAAGATTTAGTGCTGTCTGACCTCCCATAGTAGGTAGTACAGCATCGATGTCATGTTTTTCGAGGATTTCCCTAATCGATGCTTTTGTTAAAGGCTTCAGGTACACATTATCGGCGGTGACAGGATCAGTCATGATCGTGGCTGGATTGGAATTGATTAGTGTGACCTCAATCCCTTCTTCTCGGAGTGACCTGGAAGCCTGTGACCCGGAATAGTCAAACTCGCAGGCTTGACCGATGATAATTGGACCGCTTCCGATGATCAGGATGGACTTGATACTGGAGTCTTTTGGCATTAATTCGGTGGTTTAGGTATAAACAAATTGGCGCAAATTTAATGGCAAAGGTCATCCCAGCAAAGGTTATTGAAGATATAAAAAAAACTGCCAGGAGAATAAGTGAGAAACTTAAGCTAATCAGTTTTTTGGTATATTGATTTGGAAATGATATTTTGTGAAATGTTTTTGGAAATAGCACTCACACCTACTGACTCGCTGCTCAATCAGCAATTGCTTGAGTATGTCCTCAAACTCCAAGGAGAAACACGAGATCACGTTACTTTTTTAAAAGAGCAGCAAGAAACCTTGACGACTACTATCAACACTGTGATGTACATCATACTGGCTCTGGTGGCATTTTTAGGCATTGGAGGCTACGGTTCTATTCGTGTAAGGATCAAAAAACACATCAAGTGGCTGAATGATGAAATGGAAAAAGAGGCTCATTTAAAGTCCAACGAACTCAAGGGTACGCTTTCGAAAAAGTACAGTGCAAAGATCAAAGAGCTAGAATCAGAAAACAAAACCCTCCGACATCAGATGGTCCAAAGCACGATCCCCCTGTTCAATTCAAAAGTTTTTAAAACCTACGATCTCATTTCAAAAGATGTACTCCTGAAGTTTGCAGATAAGGCTAATAATGCCAGGTACCACCACAATATAAGGATCAAAGCTAATGACGACCTGTACTCGACACTAGACACATTTCGAACCTCCGGTAAAATCTCCTTTAAAAGAAAAGAAGAAGGTAAAAACGTCCAGTACCACGAGTTTTCAAACAAAGGGTACTACTATCTCATCCGAAATTTTGTGCCTCCGCTGAGAAAAGATGATGTGTTTACGAAAAAGAACGTGCTTCTTTTCAAGGATTCTTTTCATGACGGGGAAAACGAGTTTTTTAGAGTAAAGAAAGAGGCCAACTGCCTTCAGCAAAACTTCAGCATCATTTTTTTACAGGATAAAGTCCCCTCTGAAGTATATATAGCAAATGACGAAAACGAGAAACTTTCGGATCAGAAACTTCTTATTTCATCTTCAGAAAAGGGGTATAAAATTACTTTTAGGCCAAATGGCGATGACCAGAAAGAGCAGTATTATCGGATTATTTGGAGATGGGATTAATCCGAACCGCCCCAATTGAGCTTTGTTGTTGTTTGCTTCAGCATCTGTAACAATTATAGTTAAAATTCAATAAATCAGATTAGTATCTAATCAAATCTTATTACCCAAAGACTCTTTGTAGTCCAAAAATGCAAATTTCGTCTTCATTACCTTAATAACAGCTTCAAATAGATTTTAGTGCAGGTTAGTTTCACTATAAATACCATTTCTGAGTTGAAGGAGCTAGGATTGCAATAGTAAATTAACGTATCAATGAATCGTATCGACAGACTTTCAGCCATTTTGATCCAACTTCAAAGTAAACGCCGAGTGATGCTTTCGGAGTTGGAAGAGCGGTTTGATCTCAGTCGAAGAACTATCTTCAGGGACGTGAGGGCTTTAATCGATTCTGGTGTCCCTATCGGCGGGAATGCAGGTGAGGGGTATTTCATAGTTGAAGGTTATCACCTACCTCCTGTTGTTTTCAGTAAGGAGGAAGCATCAGCGCTACTCCTTGGTGGAAAACTTATCGAGCATAACGCCGACGCTAATACTTCACTTTCGTTTCAAAATGCTTTGTACAAAATAAAATCCGTACTGCACTACGCAGATCAAGATTTCCTGGATAATCTAGAAAAAAGCATTTCCATTGTCCCTTCCCCCAGTGTGAGGGCTCAAGGATTTCCTGATTCGCATATTACTGAAATACAGTTTGCTATTGCGAGCAAACGTACTATCCAACTGGCATATTACTCTAACTACAACGGCGAAACTACTGACCGAGAGGTCGAACCTTTGGGACTGGTTTATTACTCATCCAGATGGCATCTTATTGGTTTCTGCCACTTAAGACAGGACCTTAGGGACTTCAGGACAGATAGGATCAGGTCTTTGCAAATCACTCCTAATAGCTTTGAACTGGATCGCCATCCATATTACATGGATTTTCTTCAAGAAACTTTGCTAGGTACAGATGCCAAAGAAGCCATTATACAATTTAGAAAAAATGTCTATCGATTTATTTCGGACCAAAAGTTCTATTATGGTTTCGCGGAAGAAACCGACCAAGGAGAATGGGTAGAAATGAAGTTTTATACACCTCATTTCGATTTCTTTGGCCGCTGGTTACTCACTTTTAGTAGTGCTGTCCGGGTAATCCACCCGCCCCAATTAAAAGAAATCATGCTTAGTTTCTCCAAGGAACTACTGGAGCACCACTCAAAAAGCTCCTAACCACTATACCTCACTATCGCCAAACTGCTACTCCACTAATTGAATAAATAAAGAGGCTGTTCTAAAAAAAATTCCCATTCCAATTTTCGGTGACATAGGGCTGTCACTACACACCTATTTCTTTGATTCAAAATCAAACAACAAGATGAATCAAACCATAGGCACGATTGAGATGGTCCTTTTGAAGGCAAAGACAGGCTACTCCGAAAAGCAGGCACTAGATGCCCTCACATCCCTCAACAATTGTATGCAGCAATATTCCGGTTTTGCCCAACGCAAATTAGCCAGAGACGAAAATGGACTTTGGATGGATCTGGTCTATTGGACAAATAAGTCTTCAGCACTCCATGCTGCAGAATCAATCATGCAAGATAGTCAAGCACTAAAAGCCTTTGAGGTCATTGAGCAGCAGGGCATGAAAATGTACCACTTCAATCCAGAAGTAATTTTTCCTAGTTAAAATCAAACCCCTTTAATCACTTAATACAATGAAAACCATGGTAATTTCAAAACTTGACTTGGCTAAAGCCGATAAAAACTACTACGCTAGTACAAAAAAGCCAGAAATCCGGGACTTTGACCCTTACTACTATCTGACTGTTTCAGGTCAGTCAGCTCCAGAGGATCAAAAATTCCTAACAGCCATAGAAACGATGTATACTCTTGCATACACTATTAAGTTCATTTCAAAGGCTAACGACCTTGACTTCACAGTACCTAAACTAGAAGGCTTCTGGTGGATAGAAGGTGGAGCCAAAAACCAAAAAGAATTTGAACAGGCACCAAGGGATTCTTGGTGCTGGAAGATCATGATCCGCATGCCTGATTTCGTCGAAGACATCACATATTTCAGAGCTATGGAAAGTGCTAAATCGAAAAAGCCCGAACTAGCAGCAAAGCTTGAAGAGGTGAAGTTTGAACTAATCAATGAAGGCCGATGTGCTCAGATACTACACTTGGGATCATATGAGGAAGAAAAGTCTACCCTTGAAGTACTTCACAAGTTCATCGCTGATCAGGGCTTGAAAATAGCCGGTTATCATCATGAGATCTACTTGTCAGATCCAAGAAAAACAGCTCAAGAGAAACTAAAAACTATTCTTAGATATGCCGTAAATTAATTCGAAACTTTTTAAAAAGATCAGTAGCTCCAGGCCAGTGTAATAGCTTTTTGACTATACATTGGCTTGGCTAATTTTCATCTAACTTACCAAAATGGCCGAGCTTCTCATTAACCAATTTTTCCAGAGATCCTTTTTCGACGCACTTGGAAAACACCTATCCGAGAACTACCCTTCCTGGGATCAGGACAAATTTATTGGATTGATCTATGACAAAGATTGGGACGAAAAAGCACTTATGGAACGAATGGCTCATGCGTCACAGGCTCTACAACAGTGCTTGCCACCTAACTATGTTCAGGCCATCGATATCCTTAGAAAGGTTTGCCACCATTTTAGCGGCTTTGACGGTATACTATTCTCAAATTTTGTACAACAATTTGGCCAGGACGATCTTTCGACCTCTTTGCTGGCGCTTGAAACATTTACTCAAATTGGCAGCGCCGAATTTGCGATCAGGCCCTTTATCTCTAATCATCCTGATGAAGTGATGGCTCAAATGGTCAAGTGGTCAGGTCACCCTAACGTTCATGTCAGGAGACTATCTAGTGAGGGGTGCAGGCCTAGATTGCCCTGGGCTATGGCACTACCTCAATTCAAAAAGAATCCATCTCCGGTATTGCCGATATTAGAAAACTTAAAGGACGATCCTGAAATATATGTAAGGAAAAGTGTGGCTAACCACCTCAATGATATAGCAAAGGACAATCCTGAAACAATATTGAACCTGCTGGAGCAATGGAAAACGAATGCCTCCACTGAAAGGGAATGGATCATCAAGCATGCTCTTCGAAGCCTGATCAAACAGGGAAATCCCAGAGCTCTGGCTATCCTTGGTTTTGAGGCTAAAGGTTTTGCTTTTTCGGCTTTGAAACTGTCCTCGACAGAAGTACAGTTAGGCGAGAACTTGCATTTCGATTTTCGGATCAAAAACAAATCTGAGACTAGAGGAAAAGCTGTAGTTGACTATATAATTCATTTCATGAAAGCAAACGGAACCCTCCAGCCCAAAGTCTTCAAATTGAAAAACATTGACTTGGGAGCTGGAGAGTCGATCAACCTAATAAAATCCCATCCGCTACAAAAGATCACTACACGCCAATACTACAGTGGTATTCACAGACTCGATATCCAGATCAACGGAGTCGTAGTCGGAGGAAAGGATTTTTCACTAACCTGCTAGTGTCGAACTCTAATTCGTTCTTGTAGACGAGTCCTAGCTTGATGTAATCGATTCTTTACCGTTCCTAGCGGGATGGCTTTTCGCTCAGCTATTTCATTGTATTTGAATCCCTTGTGATATAGCTCAAAAACATCCGATAATTTTGGCTCCAGGGCATCTACCTCCACTGAGATTTCATCAGTTAATAGCTTGTGATAACCTGCATTTCTGCCTGTTTCCTGTTGAATATGATCATCGGATACAACGACATCCACTTTTTGAGGGAGGCGCTTTCGGCGATTGTACTCATTGAGAAACAAGTTTTTCATAATTCTTCGCATCCAAGCACGTACATTAGTCCCAGCGATAAATTTATTCTTGTAATAAAGTGCTCTATACAAGGTATCCTGCAATAGGTCTTGGGCATCTTCATAATCTCTTGTCAAATATTGAGCATAACTAGACAAGGTTTTAATCTCTAATTGTATTAAAGTATCGAATTGTTGATTCTTCATTTTCTTAAGCTTTTAATAATTGATAATTTCAGAAGTCTCAGAAGGATAGAAAACCCGAACTTGCTTTAATCCAAACTGTGGCAAAAGCGACTCCGCATGCTCCATAGCCTCGTGTGCCTTTCGAAAAACCCTCCTGTTTGGTGAGTTATCAGCACGCGAATCCGTATCCGCCAAAACAGTGATGTACTTATCCGGCCACGGATTTTCACAGTCTACGATCCAATAGTTGTACCGGCTTGACATGAGCACTATTCTTCGCGCTGTCTTCTAAATTGTCTGATCCATCGACCCAACTCCATTACTTCGCTGGGCTCCAGGTTTCTACTTGCTTTTCGATATTCTTTCAAGAAAAGTCTCCGGTCGAAACTCACCTTGTCCAATATCAATTTGCTATAGTCTAACATTGATTTCTTTATTTTCATGGCCTTTACGATGTCATTACAAACCACAAACTTTTCAAAAAAAGGATACTGACACCTAAGAAGACCAAGTTTGGCAGCAGCCTGCTAAAACTATATTTTATGATTTCCATGATCATATTCCAGATATTTAAATGATAAAAAATGATCTGTCTGGAGTGGTCTCAAATAGGATAATTTGGTTGGTCAACCAAATAGAGACTTGATCAAATCAAAAACTGCATGAACAAGACATGCTTTCTAACGGGGTAATTATATGGGGTATGACTATTGTTAAAATTCGACTCAAGGTTTACTCGAGGCCGGACTTTTTGAGATTTCAATTCTCGTGGCTTAGACGTATCCTTTTTAGCCAGTCTTATGACTACCTGCTTTTCTGACATCTCCTCAGCTTCATTCACGACCTCAATCTCTGTCTCGTACAGCTGATTTGCTGACATCGCTGCCGCACTAGGTGCGATCGCTAAGAGTAAGATCAAAATGATAAAGTTTTGATACATCCTAAATAGAAAGTAAAAATTCTTATTACAATAGCATTACTATCATATAACGAAGAAACACACTTATGGTTTCGGTAGTAACTAAAAAAATTCTAAACTATTTCACCTTTAACCCTTTCACCTCGTTCGCTGCTTTCAACCAAGCAGCAACGTTTCTCCTTCAAAAAAAGAGAGTCAATTACTAGCCCTCTTTGGAAGAGAAGCTAAATTGTGAACTCAGTGCTAAATATGAATTGGCCTGCTTTCTGAGGCAGCTAGACATGCTTCTTTTACCGCTTCCATATAGGTGGGATGGGCATGCGACATTCGAGCCACGTCTTCAGCAGAAGCCCTAAATTCCATGGCCGTTACACCGGTAGCTATCATATCTGCTGCTCTGGCCCCGATAATATGCATCCCAAGAATCTCGTCAGTAGATTGATCGGCAAGTACCTTCACAAGTCCGTCAACATCCATCGAAGCCCGGGCCCGACCTAGTGCCTTGAAGGGAAATTTACCTACCTTAAAAGCCCTGCCTTGCTCCTTCAATTGCTCCTCAGTGTATCCGACACTTGCCACTTCGGGCCAGGTGTAAACTACTCCGGGGATCAGGTTATAATTGATATGTGGTTTTTGCCCTACCATCTGCTCAGCCACGAAAACCCCCTCCTCCTCTGCTTTGTGCGCTAACATAGCTCCTTTTACCACATCGCCTATCGCCCAAATGTTATCAATATTGGTTCGCAAATGATCGTCTACCTCTATTTGTCCTCGCTCAGAAACGTTGATCCCGGCATTTTCAACACCTAATCCATCTGTATATGGTCGACGACCGATAGAAACCAGGCAATAGTCCCCTTTGAGTTCAACATTGGCACCTTTTGAATCTTCAGCGGTTACTGTTACTTCCTTGCCTTTTGCTGTGACTGCTGTCACTTTATGATTGAGATAAAAATCGAATCCGAGCTTCTTTAGTGATTTCTGTAATTCTTTTCCCATGGTACTGTCCATGGAAGGAATCAGTCTATCTAGAAACTCTACCACCGAAACTTTCGCTCCTAAGCGGGCATATACTGAGCCAAGCTCCATACCTATGACACCACCTCCGATAATGATCATATGTTTAGGAACCTCTTTCAACTCAAGCGCTTCCGTACTTGTGATCACTCTTTTTTTATCAAGCTTGATAAAGGGTAGAGAAGCGGGTTTGGAACCCGTAGCTAAAATTACCTTTTCAGTCGTGATAGTTTTTTCTCCATCTTTCCCATCAATCTTGATCGTGTGCTTATCAACGAAAGAACCTAGACCGGTATGTACATCAATCTTGTTCTTTTTCATCAGGTAGGCTACACCATCCACATTCTGTTGCACAACATCAGACTTTCTGGCAATCATTTGCTTCAGATTTACCTTTGGCTTAGTTATATCAATCCCATGCTCCTTAAAGGTGGATTCAGCGTTATGAAAATGCTCCGAAGAATCGAGTAAGGCCTTTGAAGGTATACATCCGACATTCAAGCAAGTGCCTCCCAGGGTATCATACTTTTCAATGATGGCCGTTTTTAATCCTAATTGAGCGCATCTGATCGCTGCTACATATCCTCCGGGGCCTGAACCAATGACCGTAACCTGATAATCCATTTTTAATGTGTTAAGTATCGAGACAAATATTAATTAACCTCAAGTAAGTTGAATATTGTAGACTGTTGTGGAGTTAAACGCCAAGTAGCAATCTTGTAGGATCCTCTAGTAGCTGTTTGACACGAACCAGAAAACTGACAGACTCACGACCATCAATAATCCTATGATCATATGACAGCGCCACATACATGATAGGACGAATGACAATCTCCCCATTTTCTACCATCGGACGCTCCACAATATTGTGCATACCAAGTATCGCCGATTGCGGTGCATTGATAATAGGTGTAGATAACATCGAACCGAACACCCCTCCGTTGGTAATGGTAAATGTCCCTCCGGTCATCTCTTCAATACTGAGTTTACCATCCCTGGCTTTAGTAGCCAGACGTATAATTTCCTTTTCTACCTGATCAAAAGACAGCTCCTCTGCATTTCTAATCACCGGAACCACGAGTCCCTTAGGTGTGGAAACAGCGATGGAAACATCACAGTAGTCATTGTAAACTATCTCTTCTCCATCGATCATGGCATTGACAGCCGGCCAGTCCTGCAAGGCCATGCAACAAGCCTTTGTGAAGAAAGACATAAAGCCTAATCCGATCTCATGCTTTTCTTTGAAGGCCTCTTTATACTTTTTTCGGATATCCATAATAGGCTTCATATTGACCTCATTAAAAGTGGTCAGCATGGCCGTTTCATTCTTTACAGATACCAGTCGCTTGGAGATGGTCTTTCGCAAGGAGCTCATTTTCTCTCGCTTCTGCGCCCTACTCACTCCTTGGTCTATTACAGGTGGAGCTAACTCGGTTTTGGATGCCTCTTGCTTATTAGCTGAAGGCGGAGCAGGTTTTTCTGCTCTAAGGGCATCTTCTTTCGTAATCCGCCCTCCTTTTCCAGTACCTTGAATGGAGTTGGCAGAAACACCTTTTTCAGACATGATCTTGCTTGCGGCTGGTGAAGCATGACCAGCAGCATAGGAGGTCGATCCTCCACTTGATGTACTGGGAGGCGCTGGCGTTGTGGCCTCTGATTTGACGACACCTTCTGCTACTTCTATCTTGCAAATAAGTGACCCAATTTCCAAGGTATCTCCTTCACTGGCTATAATCCTGAGAACACCTGAGGCCTCCGCTGTTAGATCAAATGTTGCTTTATCAGATTCGATTTCAGCTATCACTTCATCCAATTCCACTACATCTCCCTCTTTTTTGGTCCACTGAGAGATGGTTACTTCGTTGATTGATTCGCCAACTGCCGGTACATGCATCTCTAATACTTCTCCGGTGGGTTTAGCTTCTTCTACTGTGGCCTCGGTGGAAGATTCTTCAGATTTTGCCTGAGATTCATCTATCTCGCATAGGACACCCCCAATTTCCAGCGTTTCTCCCTCTTTTGCTTTGATATGAATGACTCCCGCAGACTCCGCCGCCACCTCAAAAGTGGCTTTGTCTGATTCTAGCTCACAGATGATCTCATCCAGCTCGACATAATCACCGTCCTTCTTAGTCCATTGGGATACAGTCACTTCATTGATGGACTCGCCAACTGTGGGAACTTTTACCGTTAAGCTCATTGATGATAGTTTTTAAATTTTGAATGCTTTATTGACAATGTTGGCTTGCTCCTCTTTATGGACCTTGGCAAAACCGGTAGCTGGAGAAGAACTGGCCTTTCTTCCAACAAATTCCAAATTCAAATTAGATGATCTCAACATGTAGGTCCAGGCTCCCATGTTTTCAGGTTCTTCTTGTACCCAGACCAACTTGGGGTTGTTGTATTTCTTGAGGATCGCATCCACTTGGTTTTTGGGGAAAGGGTGCAGTTGCTCCAGGCGAACGATGGCGGTGTCTTTGGCCTTCTGTTTTTGTTGCTCTTCCAGAAGATCGAAGTAGACCTTACCAGTACAGAACAAGACTTTTTTCACCGACTTGTTAGTAGAATAGTTATCGCCAATTACTTCTTGAAATTTGCCTCCGGTGAAATCAGAAATCGGTGAAACCACCTTAGGATGTCGAAGTAAAGACTTTGGCGTGAATACCACACACGGCTTACGGAAATCCCAGGTAACCTGTCGCCTTAAAAGATGGAAGAGGTTGGCAGGTGTAGTCAAATTCACGATCACCATGTTTTCTGCTGCAGCGGACTGTAGAAATCGCTCAGGTCTGGCACTTGAGTGTTCAGGGCCCTGACCTTCGTAACCATGAGGTAGCAGCATAACCAAACCATTCATCCGTTGCCATTTGCTCTCGGCACTTGTGATAAATTGATCGATCATCACTTGCGCTCCGTTAGCAAAATCGCCAAACTGTGCCTCCCAAAGCACCAGGGCATTGGGCGTCGCCATAGCATAGCCGTACTCAAATCCTAATACGCCATATTCTGATAGCAGTGAGTTATAAATCCGGAAAGGTTCCTGACCTTCCTGGATGTGATTAAGATTACAGTACGGTTCGTTAGTGTTAGAGTCAAAGAAATAGGAATGTCGATGAGAAAAAGTGCCTCTCTTCACATCTTGCCCTGACATCCTGACGATCTTTCCTTCGGCTAAAATTGATCCATAGGCCAATAGTTCTCCCGCTGCCCAGTTCAACTCTTTCTTCTCAAAGAAATCTGCTTTTCTATCTTTTAATAATTTTTCAATCTGCTTGATCGGTTTGAACCCTGCAGGAATATTGGTTAAAGCACCAGCTACCTTTTTTACCAGATCTTCCGAAATTTTAGTGTCGGGTGATACCTTAAAGTCCTCAGGCGTTGATCTTCTCAAATGATGCCACTCTTCCTCTATCTTTTGGGGTTTATAAGGAATTGGACGCTGCTTGACCTCATTGAGCCTGTCCTGTAGTTGCTTTTTGAAATCCTTATCAATAGATTTCACAGTGGCGTCATCAATATCTCCTCTTTCGATCAATTGCTGGACGTATACTTCTCTTGGATTAGGATGCTTGGCAATGAGATTATACAGCTTCGGCTGCGTGAATTTAGGCTCATCACTTTCGTTGTGACCGTGACGTCTGTAGCAAAGTAGGTCAATGAAAATATCTCCGCCGTATTGCTGACGATACTCTACCGCCAGATTCGCCGCAAAATACACCGCTTCAGCATCATCACCATTGACATGCAAAACAGGGGCATCTACGATTTTTGCCAGATCGGTACAGTATATGCTTGACCTTGCATCATCATAATCAGTAGTAAAACCTACTTGATTGTTGATTACAAAATGTATGGTGCCACCAGTCGAGTAGCCATCCAATCTTGACATCTGAATGCATTCAAACACAATCCCCTGCCCAGCCACAGCAGCATCCCCATGTATGAGTATTGGGATTGCCTTCTTGGCATCCCCACGATACTCATCGTCTATTTGAGCTCTGGTATATCCCAAGACCACAGGATCCACCGCTTCCAAGTGTGACGGATTAGGTGCTAGTTTGACATATATTTTTTTGCCATTGGTTGCCTCCAGGTAACTAGAATATCCCAAATGATACTTGACATCCCCATCACCCATAGTAAGGTCGATCTCGGCATTTCCTTCAAACTCACTAAAGATTTCTTCGTAGGTCTTACCCATGATATTGGCCAGGACGTTTAGCCTTCCACGGTGAGCCATGCCGATTACAACCTCCTCTACGTCAAAAGTAGCAGCTCGATTGATGATGGTATCGAGCGCAGTAATGGTATTTTCTCCACCTTCAAGTGAAAACCTTTTCTGCCCTAAAAATTTAGTGTGCAGGAAATTCTCAAAAACTGATGCCTCCGTAAGCTTCGAGAGAATTCTCCTCTTAGCATCCAATTGTGGCTCAATATCAACGCCTTCGGTTTCTACTTTAGCCTTAAACCATTCAAACAATTCCGTGGTCCGAATATGATTATACTCGTACCCAATGTGACCAAGATAGATTTTTTCCAGTCGCTCTTTAATGCTTTTCAAGGTAGCTCGCCCCAAACCAATCTCGCTCCCGATCTCAAACTCTTGCTCAAGGTCTTCTTTCGTTAGTCCAAAGTTCTCAAGCTCCAACCTCACGGAATGTGCTCTCCTGGGCCTGACAGGATTGGTATCACTTTTGAGATGGGCACGCGACCGATGCGCATAGATGAAGTTGCGAACCAAGATCTCCCTAGAGCCCTCTAAAGTATCGGCTGCACCATTCTCACCGTATTTTTTCAGAGAAAACTCAAATCCCTCAAAGAATTTGAGCCAGGACTCATCGACACTATCAGGATTTTGCTTATAAGATTGGTACAACTCATCGATGTAGCTTACATCCGCATTGGCAATGTATGAGTATTTATCCATCAGAGGGAGATATTGATTAATTGTCTCTGACAAAAATAACTATACTTTGATTCTAATAAAAACTGCATAATCGTTTATACGAATTTATACTTAAATATTTCACTAACACTTCCTATTCGAAGAAAATCGAGAGCATTGTCACTGTTAATCTCTTCCATCATAACTTCTTCAATCTATAAGACATGAAAAAAGGATTTTTGTTCATCATGTTTGCTGTGATATCATTCCCTTCTGCCTCTCCAAAAGACTATCGATGCCATCTTTTCTCTAATCACCTCTAGATACTTCAACACAGATTTAAGAGTAGCCAGTCGTTGGATTACTTAATACTCAGAGGGGCTAACCAACTCAATTACCAATTCCTTCTCATCGATCCTTGGCACGGATCTAGAACAGATATGAATAGTTATTTCATGGAATGACCATCTTTTCTTATCAAAAATTCTATCTTTGCGCTCCTATTTAAAAATTTTGATGGACGAGATCCATAAACAAAAGCAATTTTATGTCAGTTAAAATCAGACTAGCGCGTCGAGGACGCAAAAAAATGGCCATCTACGATGTAGTTGTGGCCGATAGCAGAGCACCACGAGATGGTCGCTTTATAGAAAAGATCGGAACGTACAATCCTAATACCGATCCTGCCAGCATCAATATCAATGATGACAAAGCTTTTTCATGGGTAATGAATGGCGCTCAACCAACAGATACTGTTAGAGCTATGCTCTCTTACAGAGGTGTTATGTACAAGAAGCATCTTCAAGTCGGTGTCAACAAAGGAGCCATAACACAAGAAGAAGCCGACAAAAAATTTGAATCATGGCTAGAAGAAAAGAATGCCAAGATTCAGAGTAAGGTAGACAACCTCACAAAAGCAAAAGATGATAAGCTCAAAGCCAAATTGGCAGCTGAGACCAAGGTGAAGGAAGCCAGGGCAGAGGCAATCCAGAAAAGAAAGTCTGAAGCGGAAGCAGCCCTAGTGGAAGAAGTGCGTGAGGCAAACGCTGATGAAGCAGAAGCGGCACTAGCTGAAGAAGGAGAAGAAGCTGTAGCAGAAGCTACCCAAGCAGAAACAAAAGCTGAAGCTCCTGCTGCCGAAGAAACACCGGCTAAAGAAGAGCAGGCCGCAACACCAGCAGCAGAAGCTCCTAAGACCGAAACAAAAGAAGAAGCTCCAGAAGGAAAAGTAGAAGAGGCACCTAAGGCTGAAGCAAAAGTTGAGGAAACACCTGAGGCTGAAGCAAAAGAGGAGCCTGCTGCTGAAGAGGAAGAGAAAAAAGAAGAGTAAATCTAAGTATGGGGTTTGATGATTGTTACCAGATAGGGTATATAGTCAAAGCCCATGGACTGCAAGGCGAGGTTAACATCACTTTAGATGTAGACTTCCCTGACGACTACAAAGGATTGGAATCAGTACTACTATCAAAAGGTGGGAGTCTGATTCCTTTTTTTATTCGTAGCATATCCATCAAGGGAAACAAGGCACATATCCTATTTGAGGATATTGAAGACAAAGTATCAGCCAAGGATCTTATCGGATCATCTCTGTGGCTACCTTTAGACCAGCTACCTGATCTGCAGGATGATCAATACTATTTCCACGAACTAATTGGCTGCAAGCTGTACGATGGCAAAACTCTGATCGGCGAAGTCCAGCAGGTCTATGAGATGCCAAACAATCACCTACTTGGGGTCGAAAAAGGAGAACATGAGATCCTTATTCCTTTGCAAGAAGAGATTTTGACGAAGGTTGATGTTCAAAACAAGTTGATTATTGCGGATCTGCCAGAGGGGCTTGTCGATGTCTATACAACACATGAGAATTGATATCATTACATGCTTGCCAGAACTGTTCGATGGCCCTATGAACCAAAGCATCCTCAAAAGAGCAGTGCAAAAAGGACACGTAGAGATCGAGATACATAACCTCAGAAACTATAGCACTAATAAACATAAAACCGTAGACGACTACGCATATGGTGGCGGTGCGGGTATGGTCCTAATGATCGAACCAATAGACCGATGTATTACTCAGTTGAAAGAAAAACGAAAGTACGACGAGCTGATCTACATGACCCCCGATGGAGCTCGTTTAGATCAGCGTATTTGTAATCAACTATCTGTAAAACAAAACCTAATACTGCTTTGCGGGCATTACAAGGGAGTGGATGAACGAATTAGAAAACATCTGATAACCAAGGAGATTAGCATTGGAGATTATGTCTTGTCCGGTGGAGAACTTGCTGCTATGGTTTTGGCAGATTCACTTATCAGGTTAGTCCCAGGGGTACTCAATGACGAGACTTCCGCACTGACTGACTCCTTTCAAGACGACCTCTTGGCTCCTCCTGTTTACACCAGACCTGAAGAATATAAGGGATGGAAAGTTCCCGAGGTATTACTATCCGGACACGAAGAAAAGATCAACAATTGGCGTCACGAGCAATCCGTAGAGCGAACAAAACAACGTAGACCCGATTTGCTCAATGATGGATAACTTTTAATTAAGTTTCAGTTGTTCTTTTTAAAATTCAAATTACTATATTTGCACTCCTTTTTTGACAAACCACTCAGTTTTGAGTATTAGAAGATAATGAGCGACTTACTAAAATTTATAGAGGAAGAGAGCAAGGAAGTAAGAGGTAGTCTACCTGCTTTTGGTCCAGGTGATAACATCAATGTGCACTATAAGATCAAGGAAGGTAATAAAGAAAGAATCCAGCAGTTTCAAGGAACTGTTATGCAAATCCGTAATAGAAATTCTAATGGCGAGACTTTCACCGTTAGAAAAATTTCGAGTGGAGTTGCGGTCGAAAGGATATTCCCTACATTGACACCAAATATTGAAAAAATTGAAGTGTTGCGTAAAGGGAAAGTAAGAAGAGCAAGACTATTTTATTTGAGAGGCCGAAAAGGTAAGGCTGCTAGAATCAAAGAAAAACTTTAATAGGAACCTAAAAGAAAGGAAAGGCCGATTCTCTACTGTTAGGATCGGCTTTTTTTATTTACAAACTATTCGAGTATGCAATTGGAGTTTACGAAATACCAAGGCACTGGAAATGACTTTGTCGTCATAGACAACCGCACTGGCATCTTCCCACATGAAGATCTGGAATTGGTAAGAAGGCTTTGTGACAGGCGTTTAGGCGTGGGAGCTGACGGACTCATGTTGATTGAAGATCACGAAACGCAAGCGTTTTGTATGATCTACTATAATTCTGATGGATCACAAAGTCTTTGTGGAAATGGCAGTCGATGTGCAGTGCATTTTGCCAAAGACCTTGGCCTGATTGGTAAACATACCTCATTTGTCACCACTGATGGAGAGCATAAAGCCTATCTAAAAGATGGCTGGGTTCATTTCCAACTGCATAACGTTAATAGCATTCGAGAAATGGGTGAGGACTACTTCATCGATACTGGCTCACCTCACTATGTACGATTTGTGGATCGCACAGAGGAGGTAAATGTCCAAGAAACAGGAAGTGAGATCAGATACTCAGAAACCTTTCACCCAGATGGTACCAATGTCAATTTCGTGCAAATCACGGCTGCTGGGATAAAAGTTCGAACTTATGAAAGGGGTGTAGAGGGCGAAACACAATCTTGCGGCACCGGAGTAACAGCCGCGGCCATTGCCGCTTCACTAAAGGGACTGGAAAGTCCAATTGCTATTGAAACACCTGGCGGAACGCTGAGTGTCTCCTTTACCACGGAGGGGAAATCATTTACACAAGTATTTCTTGCGGGACCGGCGACCAAGGTCTTTACCGGTAAAATCGAAGTCTGATAGCTGACGATTTGTCATTATCTCTGACTGCCACCTTTGTACGGCTCAATATTTGACTACAGTCAAAGTCAGATAAGTTTTAGATCGAGCCACGAAATATCCAAAAAAAGAGCAATAAGCTGGAAATAGAACGCTATCAGATCAATTTCCAAGCTTAGTGTTGGCCAGTAATTCTTTTGATGAATACTTCCTGAATTATTCAGGTTAACTTTGGCTCGTTTTGACAGAAAAATTACTTGAAGAATAGCATTTTATGTTTGAGGTCATAACTAAAGGTATCACCAAGATATTCGGAACCAAGTCTGATCGTGATCTAAGGGAGCTCACGCCATTTTTGGAGAAAATTAATACGGCGTACAAGCAACTAGAAAGCCTTAGTGATGATCAACTGCGTGGAAAAACTGAAGAGTTGAAATCCACCATCGCCGAGCAACTAAAACATATCGATGATGAACTGGATCAACTTCATAATAAAGTCAAGGAACATCCCGATCTTGATATCAACGAAAAAGATGAGATTTTCAAGCAAATAGATACACTTGAATCCCAAAGGGATGACGAGCTCGAGGTAGTATTGATGGATATCTTGCCAGAGGGCTTTGCTGTAGTCAAAGAAACCGCTAGAAGACTGACAGAAAATAAACAACTGACTGTCAGCGCTACACTAATGGACAAACAGCTGGCCAGTAGTAAATCGCACATAGAAATCAAGGGCGAACAAGCCGTTTGGCACAATAAGTGGATCGCGGCAGGTACAGAAGTAGAGTGGAATATGGTTCACTACGATGTCCAGCTAATCGGAGGGATGGTGCTACATCAAGGTAAAATTGCTGAGATGGCAACTGGCGAAGGAAAAACCCTGGTCGCCACCCTCCCAGCCTACCTCAATGCCTTGGCAGGTAGAGGTGTACATATCGTAACAGTAAATGATTACCTGGCGAAGCGGGACTCCGAATGGAATGCTCCAATCTTTGAATTCCATGGATTGAAAGTGGATTGTGTGGATAAGCACGAGCCCAACTCTCCGGAACGTCGAGAGGCCTATCAATCAGATATTATCTACGGGACCAATAACGAATTTGGGTTTGATTACCTCCGAGACAACATGTCTCGAAGCCCTGAAGAACTTGTGCAAGGTAAGCACCACTTCGCCATGGTCGACGAAGTGGATTCGGTCCTTATTGATGATGCCAGAACGCCACTGATCATCTCGGGACCTATCCCAAAAGG
>JAHCMJ010000069.1 GCA_019192485.1 Cyclobacteriaceae bacterium HetDA_MAG_MS6
CATCCGCTGCCAGGTCGATGATAAATTCACCTTTGGCCAGTTTTAGGGCTTTATTGAATGACTTGCAATTGCCCATGTTTTCTTCATTTGACAATACTCGCAACTGGGGATAAGATTGCTGTAGCTTCTCAATCATTTGAAGGCTGTTGTCCGTGCTGTGATCATCAATAATGATGACTTCTATAAGGGGATAAGTCTGATTTAGAGCACTTTCCACTGCTTGACGAACGTACTTTTCATGATTGTAGCATAAGCAAATGATAGAGACCAATGGCTGGTTACTCATTTATCTATTTTGATGTGTACATGAAAGGATTCCTGAGGGATCATTCTGCCGCCGGGTATTGATGAATCGATATCAAACGGGAGGAAAGCGACACAATTAGTCGCCCGGATATGAAAAAGCCGTGATCTTAGCTTGGGAGGAGTACCTAATAAAATGCCATAAAACACTTCCCAGTTGATGGTAGAAGCATGTTGCGTATAGTCATGCCAGACTACGATGGAGCCAGGTAGAGTAATATGTTGGAAAATATTTTGGGTATCACTTTGAACTGCTTGATAATGGTGATCTCCATCAATGAAAATCAAATCATGGCGTTCTAGCTGACTGAAGTCAAATGTTTGAGAATCATCTCTAATTTTTTTGAAATCAATTCCTTTTAGGTAAAAGTCCGTGGCCTTTGCTATTTCAGAAGAAGCGCCTGCATTTATCATTTGTTCATGGGAGAAGCTCAGAGATGTACGGTTTTCAGTGATATCTTCCAAATTGACAAGGCTTTCACCTCGCCAGGTACCCACCTCCATATATCGACATTTTGTGAATTTTTTGGCCAGTATCCGCAATAGTGCTAGATCCAATGGGGAAGAAGTGCCACTCAGAAAACTATAAGGATTTATCTGCTCATCAATTATACCTAAGTCGCTGATAGCCACTTCCGGCAAGCCATTTTTAAACGTAGGGAAATGCTTTTTGACCTTTTCTTTGAAGATCACTTTATTGTTGAGTACGAAATACAGTTTCTTGGGATCTTTCAGAAGCTCCCATATTGCAAGACTAAATCGATAAATAATTCGAAGGATTTTCATTTTGCCAGGCAGAGGGATTTTCTATATTACCCGTCTGATATGCGCAGGCTCAAATTAGCAAGGTTTCTATTTATTCTAGCCAAGGTACTTCCTAAAAAATTCAAGTACCATATCGATGAGGCACAACGACACCCTTTTTTTATTATCGGATCCGGGCGAAACGGAAGTACGTTGCTGAACAAGATGCTTAATCAACAAAGCGAGTTGTTTTTGCCATCAGAACAGTATTTTCTGGGTCCTAGCATCTTGAAGTTTGGATTCAGCAACTATTCCAGTTGGCAACATCTTGCCAGTTTGATGGTAAGCCCGCTGTTGTCTTCTTTAGGCCGCCATACATGGGATGATTTCGAAGGAGATCAACTATTGCAGGAAGTCCTTGAATTACCGAAAAAAAATCGAACTTTTCAGAACCTGATTGATATTATCTTTCGCCACCATTCTCAATATGGTAAAAGGAAATTATGGGGTGACAGTACACCCTTAAACCTGGTTTATTTCCCAGAAATCAGGTATGTTTTTCCAAAATCAAAATACATCTTTTTGCTAAGAGATGGACGCGATGTGGTGGCATCATTTAAAAAGGGGGGTGAAGAAGCATTTGATGAGCTTGCACAGATTCATTATGGCATTTCTCGATGGAATATGTCCGCCAAGACCTTTCGCAAGTATGAAAGGTCTTCCAATACGATTTTGGTGCGATATGAAGATGTAGTTAGTAACCCACAAAAGGAACTAAGAAGAATATCGGCATTCCTTGATGTTACTTATGAAGAAAAAATGCTTCATTATTATGAAAATCAACCTTCAGTCTCATTATACCGACAAGGGCACTATCAAGGACTTGCTGAACCTGTGCATACCAGGTCTATAGGGCATTGGAGGAGTATTTTGACCGATCAGGAAATTGAGGCGTGTCATCACTCGATGCGAGCTAATTTGAGTTATTTTGGATACAAACTAGACTGACCGACCTTTGAACATATTCGTCATACCATCCTGGTATCCATCCAGAAATAATCCCATATACGGAATATTTGTTCAAGAGCAGTGTTATTGGTTAGCGCAATACAATCCTGATATCAACATTGGGATCTCCAAATGGGGGCAGGGAGATGATGACTTCCTATTGTGGGCAAATCAACCGCTTACTTCCGCACTCAAAAGAGTCAAGTATTTTCGTCCGTATGATAGTCAGTTGTTGGTCAATTGTACGGAGTATTTTCACCCAGCCTTTACTTGGACTAGAAAAATCTTCAATGGCAATATCAAGGGTATTATTAAGGCTAATGAAAAGAACTTCCTCAAGTTCAGAAAGCAATATGGAGTACCGGATGTTTTGCATGCTCAGTCAAGTTATCCAGCAGTGATCATCGCACGATGGCTATCAGAGAAATATCAAGTGCCTTATGTAGTAACGATGAGGATGAGTCCGTTTCCTTTCAAAGAATTTTTGAACAAGGATGGCAGTATGAGATCCATCATCTTTGATCCGTTAAAAAAGTCCAATGCATTGATTGTTGATAGTACTTTTATTAGGGTTAGGGCAATGGATTTTGGTCTGCCAAAACCAGAAGTTATTCATAACCCGGTGGACCTAGACTTTTTTAGTGTTGTCGGGAAAAGTACACAGGAAGAAAAAAGTATTTTCGCCGTTGGCAGACTTGTTGAGCAAAAAGGTTTTGATGTTCTATTAGAGGCATTGCCAAAACTCCGGGGGACCAAATTGAAGGTGAAAATCGGAGGTGAAGGTGAGATGAGTAATTTACTTAAGGAAAAAACCGAGAAGTTAGATTTACATGGAGTCGTCGAGTGGCTGGGGCCACTGGATAGAATGCAGGTACGAGATGAGATGCAAGCTTGCGACTTGTTTGTGTTACCCAGCAGACATGAAACTTTCGGAATTGTCCTTATAGAGGCTATGGCTTGTGGAAAACCTGTCGTGGCAACGGATTGTGGTGGCCCAGCTGATATTATCAATTCGACAAATGGGATTTTGTGCAAACCGAATGACGTTCAAGGTTTGTCGGAGGCCATTGACATGGCTTTGAAAAAAGATTGGGATACGGATACTATTAGGAATGATGTAAACAGCAGATTTTCCATATCGGTATTCTCCGAAAAAATCAGAGGGATTTATGCGGATGTTACTAGAACTGTAAATTGAATGTAGTCCTTTTTGTGCTTTCTGCTCCCATATGACGCTTAAAAGCAAACAACCCTTCTTGACGTTTTCCTTGCTTTGATGATACGCCAAGATCAAAGACCTTAAAACCTTGGTATTTATACTTTTCAGTGAGATAACTGACTAAGATAGCCATTGGACTGAGCTTCTTGAAATCAGGGAGTGTGCCAGGTAGATAATAGTAAGCCACCTTCTGGCTTACAATCGTGATGACCACTGCCGAGATCATTTGATCATTCTTGTAGACGGCATATCCCTCGTAATGGTCGGGCATAGAGTTGACCTGCTGTAGCAAAGTAGCTTCAGAAATATTAATTTCTAATGATTGAGACTGCCTGCATTCATTTAGAAACCTATGAAGTTTCTTGAAATCTTTTACCTCCTGGACTTCCAGACCTTGTTGTATCCCTTTTCTGATCTTTCTACTCTCCATATCATGTAGGACAGCGTCAATCGAGAGGTCGATGAACTGATTGTCATCATCAAAAACTTTTTGAAACCCTGAGGCATCCAACCAGTCAAGAGGGACAAATCCTGCGTATAAAACTGGTGGGTGCACTATTCTAATAGTATGACAGCCTATGTCACCTAAGTAATCCTGAAGGTTGTCCAGGAAATTCTTGAAATGGCCTAGGTTAGCTGTGCCACTAATCCAAAAAGAACCAAAGGGAGCATTTGAGAAACTACGGGCAATGCCTTCATCTTTCTCAAAAATAAAATGGATTGTACCGGTGTCAATACTACCCTTGGCTATAAAAAAATCTTGGCTATTATGACTAGCTAAATACTCTTCAGAATAAAAGAGCAAATCAGAGGCCCTAATGTCAGAGACCTTCGTGTTGGCAAGAACCTGAAAGTTCAAAATTTGAGTGTACCAGAGAATTTAAAATAACTGGCGCTTAGTGAAGAAACTTAGCGGTAGAATCTTTTCTAAACGGAATAGGCAATCGAAATTTTGTAAATCAACACCAATGGTACAAAGATGGGATTAAGTAATTACACAAACCCGAAAAGATCGTCTAGTTAATCGTGAAAATCGCTCAACGCTATTGTATTGTCGTTAAAACTACTTTTTTGAGGTTAGGGTCTATCATCTTTACTCTAGCCAATGAAGGAGATTTGATCTATTGGAAGAGTCTATACAGCGTTTGAAAGTAAGCACATTTGTGTAATTTAGTCACCAACCGAAAAGTAATTCAACCACTATCGATACCCCCAAACGTCAGCTGATTCTCTTTCTTTTTAGTGCGCTTTCGCTCAATGCTTTTGCACAGGATTTACCTCTTTTTGATGACCCTGTAAAGATGGAACTAGTGAGAAAAGGAGCTCATCATATCTATGCAATGGAAAGCGATTCAGCGATCTCTTATATAGAGCAGATCAGAGATATGTTACCAGATCATCCTGCAAGCTCGATGATGGAAGGGATGAATATCCTATGGTCCAATATCCCGATTACCAGTGATAGTGTCTTTAGGTTGTTTAGAAAAAAGATGGAGTTGACAATTGCCCAAGCCTCCAGTCTGGATAATGGAAAAGCCCGTCACCCAGAGGCCATATTCTTTGAACTTACAGCTCGAGGTCTGCTTGCGGAGCACTATGCCAATAAGGGACTTTATATGAAAGCAATTGACCAGGCGGGGACGGCGTACGGACTTATGAAAAAAGGCTTTAAGTTGCAGGAACAGATCAATGAGTTTCTGTTCACTTCCGGTATTTATAACTATTTCCGTGAGAGATACCCCGAGCTTCATCCTATCTACAAGCCCTTTATTTGGGTGTTTAAAAGTGGAGATAAAGAACTAGGACTTGACCAACTGGAAAAAGCCACTCAAGTAACCGTCCTAACAAGGGTGGAAGCATATGTGTACCTTTCGTATATATACTTGCGATACGAGGAAGCTCCAGTCAAGTCTCAATTTTACCTGGAGGAGCTGTTGAGATTGTACCCCAATAATATCTATGTGCAGTGCAAGTATTTAGAGTCAATGGCGTCACCGGCCTACATACGAAAAACGTCACCAGCGATGATACAGGATTTGTGTGATCAAACTAGACCATACTATCAACTAGCCGGAAACGTATTTAAAGCACTTAGACAAGAATGGGTAGATGAGGATCAAGTTGGTGCTTTGGAGAGCTATGAGAAAGCTTTGACAATAGGCGACGCGCTAAAAGATTCGGGGGAAACTTACAAAAGCCTGGCGTACCTGGGAGCGGGAAGGGTTTATGAAAACCTGGGAAAATCAGAGACGGCCAAGAAATATTATCAAAATGCGCTGGATTTTGCAGAAAGCGACGAAGTCAGGCTAGAAGCGAGGGCCAGGTTGCGCAAATGAACGCTTTCAGAGTCCTAAATACGTCTTCTGAGGGGCTATACAAGGAAAAGGGAAGTAAGTTCATAGCCTTTGCGGAACCAGTATCCTCGGAGGAGGATGTGAAACGTTTTCTGGAGATTTTGAAGAAAAAATATCATGACGCTCGTCATCACTGTTACGCCTATGTCATTGGTCTTGCGCATCAATCCTATCGAGCCAACGACGACGGTGAACCCAACCACTCAGCTGGTGATCCGATCCTAGGACAGATTAGGTCTTTTGAACTGACCAATACAATGGTAGTAGTGGTTCGTTATTTTGGAGGCACCAAGTTGGGAGTAAGCGGACTGATCAATGCCTACCGAACTGCGACAGAAAATGCCCTGAGAGGCGCTACAATACGAGAAGTGTTCCCTCAACGAGAAGTGCGGATTCAATTTTCCTATGACCGCACAAGTTTGGTTGAGCGGTTGTTAGCAGAGTTTGACTTAGAATACCTGGAGCGCCAATATCAAGAGAGTTGTTCGATGAAACTGCTAGTTCGAGAAAGCGACATAGAGAAACTACAAGGTAAGTTTATTCCTTATACTGATATTGAGATTTTGCAGGTATAACACCTGACCATCTACTTTTTTTATAGACTTTTCGCTAGTAAAGGCCATTATAAGGTGTAATGTCGTCTTTGAACTCTTTGAAGCCATCACTAAGGCCTTTTGCGCGATCATTCAGAAATGCAATCTGGCTTCCATATTATTCAGGCTTCTGCTGATTTTGAAGATTTAAACTGAAGCAGATTCAAAAAAATCCTTTATTTCCGCTAACATCGAACAAACAGGTTGGTTTGGACACAAGTTCCTATTTCATACATATCCCTTATCAGCTAAGGTTTTGTAGATTTTGGTGCAAATCCAGGCATCTGTAGCTGCGTAGCGCTGTTGAGCGGGAGTGAGTATTTCGTTCTCCCAGTTTGATGTTTGTTGGTTTTTAGAGATGCGGTGCTCTAAAAAAATAGCCGCTAGTTTTTTGACACCTATATCTTCGATACCCAGGTCTTGTGCAATATTGTTTAGATCAACAAACCCTGATGCCTCGAAGTTGTCCATTTGCTCTAATTCTCGAATATCCTCAGAAATGCTGATTCCGATCTTAAGAGTTTCAGACTCTTGAAAAAAGGTTTTTAGAAGAGGATGAAAGCCTAAGTGATTGAGTCTGATGAGAAAAGCTGACTCCATCGTTGATAACTGAACTAGCGCTGTTGGGTTGTAGTGGCCTTTGTGAAAAGTTGGCTTTTTCTCAGTATCAAACCCAACGTATTCGGCCTTTTGGCAGATATTTAAAGCTTTTTTTAACTCTTTCTCCTCTGTGACAACATTGATTTTCCCCTTGAAATGTAATAGTGGCAGATGTTGAATACGGTCTTTAGGAATACTAGTTCTAAACATTAGGATGCGATTTTTCCTGCGTCAGCTTCTTAATCTTAATCCCTGCGTAGGCAAAGAACAGCGTCATAAAAGGGCTGATGATATTGAAGAAACAATATGGCGCGTAGGTTAAGGTACTCACGTTAAGCACATTGGCATGGTAAGCTCCACAGGTATTCCATGGTACTAATACCGAAGTGACGGTACCAGAGTCCTCCAAGGATCGGCTTAGGTTTTCTGGAGCAAGTCCTTTTTTCTTAAAAATGTCTGCATACATCCTGCCAGGGACAACTATGGCAAGATACTGATCAGAAGCAGTCAGGTTAAAGAACGCACAGGTACCTATTGTTGAAGCTACTAATGATCCTGTAGAATTGACCAGGGAAACAATGGCGCCAGCGATCTTTTTGAGGAAGCCCGCGCCCTCCATAACCCCTCCAAACACCATGGCAGACAGGATCAACCAAACTGTGTTTAACATCCCTGCCATCCCACCAGAGGCAAGAAGTTCGTTAACGGTATCATTTTTCGTGGTGATGGAGATGTCACCGTACAAAGCTTTCATGAGCCCAATAAACATACTGCGAGTGCCATTGGTGCCGCCAATCTCAGCTACAATATGGGGCTGAAAGATCAGAGCAAAAAGAGCACCCAGCAGTGTTCCGACCAAAAGTGCAGGTAGCGCAGGCATCTTTTTAACGATCAATATCACCACGACAATGGGTACAAGAAATAATAAAATATTGAGCGAAAAGCGATCTTCTATTGCCGTTAGTATGGCTTCTGTTTGGATTACCGTAGTGTCTATCGATTGCGTAAATCCTAATATCAAGAATATGAATAATGCAATAGAAATAGAAGGAATGGTGGTAAGTGCCATGTATCTAATGTGCGTAAATAGATCCGTACCTGCCATTGCGGGAGCAAGATTAGTAGTGTCTGATAGGGGAGACATCTTGTCACCAAAATAGGCTCCTGAAAGAATAGCTCCAGCTACAAGTCCTTCGGAAATACCAAGAGCTTTACCAATGCCAATAAGGGCAATACCTACTGTCGCTGATGTGGTCCAGGAACTCCCTGTCGCAATAGAAACAATCGAACAAACAATACATGCTGCAAATAGGAAGATCGTAGGATTAAGGATTTGCAATCCGTAGTAAATCATCGCTGGAACAATACCACTTAGTAGCCATGCGCCCGACAGTGATCCTATAAGCAACAAAATCAGCATAGAGGTCATCGCCGAGCTAATTGTCTTGACTACCTGATCTTGTAACTGACTCCAGGAATAGCCTAGAAATCCTGCCACAATTGCCGCTGCCGCAGCAGATAAGATCAGTACGATTTGATTGGAGCCGTCAAGAGCACTATCTCCAAAAATGCCGACATTTATTGAGAGTAGAGAAATAAGAAAAACAACGGGAATGAGGGCTTGGACTAGCGAAGGCTCTTTCGTGTTAGGCATTAGGTTTTGCTAAATGAAGCATGAAAATAAATGAAAAAAACGAAGATGACGGCTTTTAAACCTGTTTATATCTGGTTTTCATCGCCACCCTCTAAAATCATTTTAGCCAGTTGTTCTCCAACCTGACTACCGACTGCTACTCCCATGCCTCCTAGTCCCACACCAATGAAAATGCACTCATTGACCTTCCGGATAGTTGGGTTTTTGGTTTGGCCGAAGGCCATAATACCAGTCCATGTCATCTCTATTTCAAACTCCTGATCAGGTAATATGATACAGTTCAGATCCTGTTCGAGCTTGCTTTTGACCTGCGTGTTGATGGTAAAATCCGTAGTGCACTCACTTTCAAAATCTATGTTTCGGCCACCACCAAATAGAACTCGTTCGTAATAATCCCTGAAATAATAGAACCCCTCGTCGTAGTGGAAAGTACCTTGAAATGATAGGGGTTGCTCTGGTCTGATGCTGAGGACAATTCCCCGCCCGGGAGTAAGATCTATTGGGATCAATTCGGAAGTAAAAGCATTGGTGCAGAGCGTAAGGTACTTTGACGAGAATACGAGGTCCTGACAATAAACTTTGGCGTCTCCGTTATTTGCGTCAATTGCCTTGACTTGTGCACCTGTCAAGATATCAACCCGCAACGATGTACAGTATTGCCAGAGATGATGCATCAGTTTTCCTGTATCAAGTTGACCTTCTAACACATTTTCGATCATGCCTTGAATGCTGCGGAAACCGAAACCTTTAATTTTTTCATGAGCCTTTCTGTACACTTTCCGACCAAAGATGCTATGTAGCTCCACATTGATATCATCCAAATGATCGAATGCCTCAGGATCCTTTTCGAAGAAAAGTTCATATCCGCTTTTCATTTGAATATCTATTTTTTGATCGCCAAGTCGTTTCCGGGTGAGATGCAGGCCCTTCCAACGTTGCTCTACCAAACTTAGCGTTGAGTCTTTTCCCATCTTTTGATAGTCGGATAGTAGCTCTGTCAGACTTCCAAAACAGGCAAATCCGGCATTTTTAGTACTAGCTCCTGTAGGTAAAAGACCTTTTTCGAGTATCAGAATGTTTAGTTTGGGATTTTTTTCTTTTAGAGAAGCGGCGGTGGACAGTCCTGTGATTCCTGCACCAATGATGATCACATCGTAGCAGAGAAACGACTGTTTTTCCCAAAGGCTAATCAAGCTGCTTGAGATGACTTTATGCTTTTATACACTTTCTCGACAACTCTAGCTGCTGACTCCCAAGTTAGTTTTGAGGCTTGCTCCTGGCTTGTTTTCAGGATCTTCTCTCGGGTCTCATTGTCGAATAGGAGTGACTCTATTAATCGAGAGTAGTTGAATGTATCCCAATAGTCGCATTGAGGCAGGCTTGGGACGTATTCCGCAATGCCGGCGCCTTTGGATACAACAGCTAATGTGTTGTTAGAGATGGCTTCCAATACCACCAGACCAAAGGGCTCTGAGATAGAAGGCACAACAAGTAAGTCCAGGGAAGCAATGAGATCAACCGTTTTTTGATGGTCCAAGAAGCCTGCGAAGTTAATTTTATCGTAAAGATTGATACCTTTCGCGCGCTCCTTTAGACTGCTTAGTAAATGGCCGTCGCCAGCCATCACAAACTCGATATTATCCTGACGATTGAGCAGCTCCCTCGCCATGTCAAGGAAAAACGAAGGGCCTTTCTGGTTGACCAGCCGACCTACAAAACCTATCCTTTTTTTGCCATCTTGGTGTTGGGAAACTTTTGTTTCTTGTGTAGAGATCCCATTTGGTACTACGATTATTTTTTGGGCCTCGACCCCATATTGTTGCACAAGCAAGTTCCGAACGGAGGAGCTGACCGTGATGATCTTGTCCGCCTTCTTAAATCCCTTTTTTTCCTCTTCAAGTATCCATTTTTGAGCATGGACACCATTTCGATCCATTTCAGTGCTATGGACGTGTAACACCAGCGGTATGTCTGTAAACGATTGTGCCATTATTCCGGCTGAAAAAGTCATCCAATCGTGACAGTGTATTACATCAAATGATTCGCGAATAGTGCACTGCGAGGCCAGAAGTGCATACTTGACCATTTCTCTTTTGATCTCTCCAGAGTAAGATCCAGAGAGTTTCACTTCTTTTAGAAGGTTTTTGGCATCAGGCTTTGCTAGTTCTTTTACGATCTTCTTTTCTTCGTTGACCTTGGTGAAATAATCAGCAGGTAAGTAGGGGAGCAATGAAACGCCAATGGAAAATCTCTTTATTTTCTTTTCTACCGACTTGGTCTGGTTCCAAAGTGTGTAGTCGGGCTCTATAGCATTTGCTTCTCGCAAATCGACGGAGCCGGGTCGTGGTGGAGCTTGGAATTTGGGCATCAAAAAAGTGATGTCATGACCAGATTTGGCCAGTGCCTCGGCTACGCCTTGACTGGCTATCCCTAATCCTCCGGATATTTTCGGGGGATACTCCCAACCTAACATAAGTACTTTCATCTCTGCAAAACCTGCCTGTGAATTTAGTTATTTATTGGTGTAGTTGCTAAACAGGGATTACACCAATTCGCTCAATTTGTCAATGATATTAGTCATATTCGTATTTAAAGAAAAAATTGAACATTAAAGGGAAACCTTTTCTGGAAATGGATGTCATTGACTTGGAAATGGTTTAAATTGTAAATTTTTCCGACTTAAAGGAAATCGCTTGACTCTTTCGCCTCGCCAACCAGACTTTGATAGGAAAGAAACAGGGATTATTAGTTAGTATTATTTAGCTACCGAATAGTATTTGCTAGTGGACATGGATAAAGTTTGGTATTGTTTTCTATTTAGTATGTGTTTAGCACTATGGGCTCAAGATGCTTGGGGTCAGTGCACTGCTATCAGGCAGCAGCGAAATATTACGTTCAATACAAATCGTGATTGTGCACCTGTAGATGTCACTGATTATACGATTACCTATTTTTTTAATACGCCACAAAACCCCAATGATGTAAGGATCAGATTTGAATGGAATGATCCGGGTAATAACTTCGACGAATATGGTATCGCCGATGCAGCAAACTTTTCTGCGGCGGGTGGCAATACTGAATTTACGGCGACCGGTACCTTCTCCTACCCAGAGGATGATAATTGCCTATTCGAGCCTGTGGCTTTGGTCGTGGTATCGGGTGTGGATTGTGAGACTTCAGAGCAAACGCAGTTAGTTTCTTCTTGGGCCAGGGATAACAACTTTGGTGGTGTTCTACAAGTCAATCCCGACAACTACAATGTATGCTTCGGGACGGCGGTGGGACCTGCCATCTTTGAGGATGGATCTGTTTTTAATTGCAATATCAATGATGAGCCAGACAACCCTAATCGACAGCAACGGCACACACAGTTTGTTTATGGAACAAACCATCCGGCTAACTCAATTAGAGATTTGGTATTGGATGATGGCGGTACAGTTGTTCTGACTGATAACTCTGGCGCTCTGGCTGCTCCTACGACTGTCAATGGCATCACAGCTACTTATTTTGGGCCGGTGACGCAAATCCCCTTTCCCGCAGATGCTCCTAACATGACTTCATTTCCAGTCTCAGCACCTGCCAATGATGCGAATACGGTGGGCAGTAGCTTTGAGATCACCATGTTCAACTGGAACGTTTGCAACCCCTACAATGGCAATGCGGCGAGTCCCAACTACGCAGATGCTGTGGTGGCAACGGCGCTCATCACTATTGTGGACGAGCCAGAACCCAACTTTCAAACAAGGTTTCAGAATGCTGCTGGAGTGATTCAGGATATATTTTGCTTAGATGATCAGATCTATTTTCAAAACTTAACTCCTGGAGGAGGACTCAACTATGCGTGGCGATTTTTCGATGATGTAACAGGAACCACCGAAATAGGTAACTCGACGGCCAATAATCCTACATTTGCGTATGCCACGGCAGGTCAAAAGCTGATTAGATTGACAGCATCGGACCCTAATGCCAATGGTAACTGTGACATCATTTATGAGGATACCGTAACGATATCTCCTGATGCAGTTGCAACTATCGAGACCTACGATGCTACATTTTCATTGATCATAGGTACCGACTATTGTCAGGATGCGGGAAACACGCTGTCATTTGATATTGGATTTAGGGATGCAACAACGGGCGCTGAGCCTGTCACGGAGTGGCGATGGGAACTTTTTGATGAGAATGGTGTACTCGCGGAGAGCTTTCCTGCTGGACTTGGAAATTTCGAAAGACCCTCTACCACGGATTTTGTCAGGACCTACGGTACTCCGGGCGAGTATCTTGTACGTCTAACAGCTCAAAATCAAACGACGTCCTGCGAGACGATTGATGAGGTCAATATTAATATTTATCCTATACCCGATGTCACCTTTACAGCTGATAGTGTTTGTGAGGGCGAAAGGGTGTTATTCTCCGGAATAGCAGATTCTGTAAATAGCTTGAATCCGAGGGTCAACGATGACAGGATTGAGTTTTACGATTGGGATTTTAGCTATGACGGTGTCTCATTTAATCAAGAACTACGGCGTACCAACGATGATGACTTTTCCTGGTTCTTGGATGGGAATCCTGTGGTAGGAGAGGTCGAGCCAGCAACATCAGTGCAAGGCACCTATCAAGTGGCACTACAGGTCACTACTGCCGAAGGTCTTTGCGAGGGATTCTTTACTCGCTCGGTGACTATCAATCCATTACCGGCAGCAACTCTTATATCTAATTATGTAGATCCAATTTGCCCGGGTGATCCGTTGATTTTTACCGATACTTCCGTCAATACCGGGACACTTAACTACGAATTGATTATCACCAATCTATTTGATGGGGACCGAGATACAGTGAGTTTAGGCCCTGGCTCTACTTCTTACTCTTTTACCAATACAGAGCCTAATAGTATTGATTATACAGCAGTGCTTCGGGCGACTAATGATTTTGGGTGCGAGACAAGTAGTACTCCGATTAGTATAACTGTACTGCCTTCCTCGACATCGGCATTTACCGATGCTAACTACGATCCTTTATCAAACAACTGCTCACCTTGGAATAGTACTTTTCTGGTGAGTGCTGCCACTCAGACTCTTGATGCTGATTCTTATACCTGGTCCATATCTGATGCTGATGGACTACTGGCCGGATATCCAATAACCAGAAACAAGGGTGATGCCGATTTTAATTTGTTAGATTATTCGATCAGTAATTTGACACCGACGAACAAAATTTACATGGCGACCTTGGAGGTTACCAAATCTGGCGTTTGTGTTGATGATGCTCATTTTGTGTTTCAGATCAATCCTCAACCTGATGCTCTATTTTCGACCGAAGAGATAGATTCATGCGAATACAAACAGTTTACGTTTGAAGCACAGCAAAAGGGTTTGGTCAGTTATGATTGGAATTTTGACCCAGTGCCAGATGTACTATTGGATCAAAACGATATTCAAATTGCCAGATATAATAGGGCGGTATTTGGCAACGCTGATATCAATGTGGATGTCACCTTACAGACGACCAACCTAGCCAATTGTGTAAGCAATCCAGGTCAATCTACAGAGACTGTTGAAGCGCAGTTGGAGTCTATCATCGTTGATTTTGAGTTGGAGTCGGACTCTTTGGAATTGCCAGATACGGAAATACTGATCCAAAATCTTAGCCCTAGTCGAGGCACTTGGACCTACGAATGGGATTTTGGTGATGGGTCAACTTTCATAGGTTATGATCCTGGTAGTCATGAATATACCCAGTTTGGCAATTATGTGATCACTTTAACTATTCGGGATGACTTTTGCGAAGTCAGCGATTTCCGCACTCTCGTAGTGGTGCCTACAGCTCCTATTGTTGATTTCGTAGCGGATACTTTGCAGGGTTGTCAACCTTTGACGGTAGCATTTACGAACTTATCGGAATTTGCAGAGAGTGGTAAATATGTTTGGGACTTTGGAGATGGTACTACTTCCAATCAGGACAATCCAACATACACCTACTTTCGTGGCGGCAACTTCACCGTTCGACTTACCGGGGAAAATGAACTCGGCATGACCTCTCAGGAAGTCAAGGTCTTTTACATTGATGTATTCAATCCTCCGGTAGCCAATTTTGCGGCTAATCCACAAATTGTCTTTGTACCGGATCAGCAGGTTTTCTTTAGCAATCTGAGCACCAATGCGACTAGCTACCAGTGGGAATTTGGTGATGGCAATACTTCAAACTTGCAAAATCCGGCACATTTTTACACAGACGAAGGAGAATATGATGTCTCGCTCATCGCTACCAATGATCTTGGTTGTGTTGATACCTTAGCTGTACGTACTGCGGTGATCGCCAAAAAAGGTGGTCAGGTACGCTCCCCAAATGCATTTACACCTAGTCCTGACGGGCCTTCAACTAGTGTAGGTTCGACACCGGGCAATGGAGGTGGTAATCCCACTTTCAACGATATTTTTCTACCCCAGGCAGAGGGAGTAGTTGACTTTGCTATGCTTATCTATAACAAGTGGGGCCAATTGATATTTAAGAGTGAAAACCAGCAAACGGGGTGGGACGGCTATTTCGACGGAAAACTGATGCCAGCAGATGTATATGTCTATCGGCTTGAGCTCACCTACTCCAATGGAGAGAAAGTAGTACGATTAGGAGATGTAACCTTAGTTCGATAATGAAAAACTACTGGGTCTTTTGGGTTTTTGTGCTGGGAATAGTACGCACTGCTGGGGCGCAAGACGCACAGTATTCGCAGTACTACGCCAATCCTTTGTATCTTAATCCTGCGTTTGCCGGTGCTACTCCGGCATATAGAGTCGTACTCAATTATCGGGTGCAGTGGCCAAACTTACCACGAGCCTTCGCTAACTACTCGGCCTCTTTTGATGCCAACATACCACATCTCAATAGCGGTTTTGGTATGATCATGCATGCTGACCGCGCTGGGACTGCCGGCTTGCAAGCCACAACTTTCGCTTTCAATTACTCTTACAATGTTTCCATCAATAACAAATGGATTTTCAAGCCAGGGTTGAGCTTTGGGGTCACTTCACAGACTATTGATCTTTCAAAGCTATTATTTGGAGATCAGATCGATTTTGGTTCTCCTGGTGCACCTTCTCTCGATCCTGCTGCCGGGGATATCAATGGATCCAACTATATTGACTTGGGTACTGGCGCATTGCTATACAACCGTAACCTATGGGTCGGAGTATCCTTTTTCCACCTGAATGAACCGAATGCCTCTATTTTGAGGAGTACCAATAAAATACCCATGTCGATGTCCGTACATGGTGGAGCCAGAATACCTCTTGGAGATAAGCGCTTCAGGGGCGATAGATATGCCAGCGCAGCTCCAAGCTTCATTTATAAACGTCAAGGGACTTTTCAACAATTAGATCTGGGCATTTCGTTTAATTCTAACCCGGTTACGATAGGACTCTATTATCGAGGAATTCCATTTTTAGAGACTTTGCCAGACCAGTCTAGTCGTGACGCTATTATTGCTTTGTTTGGTGTTGAGTTATTGAATTTTGAGTTTGGCTATAGCTATGATATCAATATCTCTAAACTTGGACCAGACACCGGTGGCTCACATGAGTTTTCTCTACAATACGTCTTCGATATCCAGCGAAACAAGAAACGAGTGACCAGAAAGCAGAAGATATTGCACTGTCCAGCATTCGTCAAGAAGTTGTCGCATTAGTGATGAGACTGGTACATCAAGTTTATTAGTTAATTGGGTCGAAGGCTAAGTTGTTTATATTTGTAACATGTTATAATATATTCACTTATGAATCTATCCATATATTTACCTGAAGGGCTAAAGGGTCGTTTTGATAATTATTTGAAGAGTAAAGGGATTAATCGAAATGCAGCCATTAGAAAAGCTATCGAACTATTACTACAACAGGAAGAGAAAGCGTCATGGGGCAAATGGATAAATCAATTGGAGGCTGATCAAGATCTTCCAGAATTTGAATCATTTCGATCTGAGTTGAAGAAGCCTAGTGACCATATTTTTTGACGGATGGATTACCTGCTAGATACCTGTGTGGTGAGTGATTTGGTCAAAGGAGATAGAGGGACTGTATCTCATTTCAAATCTATTACGCCAGCCCAAGTCGGTATATCTTCTGTCACTGCTTATGAACTCCGCTATGGTCTTCTGAAAAATCCTCAGATCAGATCCTCCACTAAGCAAGCGGTCTTAGGTTTCCTGATTGACGTAACGATTTTGCCATTTGGTGATTGGGAAGCCAATACTGCTTCCGAAATTAGGGCCGGACTGGAGAAATCAGGGACTCCTATTGGAGCCTATGATGTTTTAATCGCTGCGACTGCTCTTTCAAGAGAGCTTATTTTGGTGACTTCAAATGAAAGAGAGTTTACGAGAGTGCCGGAACTTACCATTGAGAACTGGCGTAATGCTTAGGAAAAAGTCGGCTTTAGCAAAATCTAACTGCGATTACGGTCTATCCATACTCCAACCTCAATATCTCTGCATTTACCCCTTGATCTTTGAAAAAATCAAGCCAAAACAGTTGTTGAGAAGAGAGATGATCATTGGGGGATTTGACCTCGTAGAAGTGGTAAGTATCATCATTCCAGATGAATAGATCGGGAAAACCAGTGGAGTTATCCTTGAGATTTTTAGACATTTCCAGCAATACCTGACCGATAGTGCTTGGCTTTACGAAACTCACCAGGGTTTCTATCAGCAGTAGCTGATCCTCAAACCAATGAACGAATGGATTGCTGATGCCTTGCTTTTCTTCGTAGGTTGTCTTGATCTTGGAGAGGAATTGCTTTCGTCTGGAATGTTTCCTCAACTTGTCGATCAGCAGATCCTTACGCTTTTCATAAAAGGTAGTATTGAAAACATCTCCTGGGATTCGCTGAAGTGGATGATGAAACGATTCAAATGATTGATCAAATAGCTCCTCCCAAAAGAATAGTCCATAAAGACTGCGCCAAAGAAAGTTCTCTACGTGGGCACCCTCAAAGCCTTGTTTTATTAAGTAGGTTAGGGCGCATTGCTCTACTTTCTCGCCGTTTGGTGGCGGAATCGTAATCACCTTTCCTTCTTTGATCCTGGCACTTGTACTTCGATTGATGCGGATGTTAGGTCGTGCCAGAAAGTCTTTGGCAAATACTTTTTCGCTGGCGTTCACATAGTCCGATAATATGGTTTCAGCCAGATGGCTTGCTTCTTCCAGGCGATTGAGCTGATCCAGGATGCGTACCTGCCTTTCGCGGGAAGGGTACTTTTTGATAGGTTGGTAGTAGTGGAGTGCCTCGACTGTGAAACCTTCTCTCTCCAGTTGCTG
>JAHCMJ010000070.1 GCA_019192485.1 Cyclobacteriaceae bacterium HetDA_MAG_MS6
ATTTTACGAGTGGGTGCATCAATCAGTACGTCTAGGAAGTTACATATCAGATGGGTAATGGTCGTGGCATCAGTCTTGGCAATAGCACGGTCCCAAGCAAGTTTTTCAGTCACCGGGATCGGAATGTCATAAACGCCATTTCGAGTTTGAAAATCCTTGGACCCGTAGACCATATGCTGCCTTATTGGATGTAATTTGATTAGTACGAAGGAGGTATCTTCTGCGGACATCAACATCATTCCCTTGCTTCGGGTTGTGGCAAGATAGCAACCACCTTTGTCTATCTTAGCAACTTGAGGGGTGCCTACGACCATACGTTTCAAATTGCTCTTTAAACTGATTATAATTTCGGAGTAGTTGTCCGGTAGATAGTAGTAGCCGTTTTTTATTTTCTCTTGGTCTAAGTCGATCCTCCAGACACTATGGATAACATTCCGATGCCTAGGGGGAATGATTTTGGTTACCTGCATGAGCGTTTCATTTACAGGTAATACGCCTTAAGACGTCTGATAACTTATTGTAAAACAGAGGATTATGTTAACATCTGAAATGTTTATGTTAACAATCTGAAATGTTTACTTCATTCCTAGGTATACCTATTGGGGTTTCTAAAGGTTGACTTGTTTTAGCCCCTTTGACTGTTTTCTACGATATTCTGTGGGGGAGGACCCGGTGATTCTTTTAAATGCCTTGTAAAATGAAACCTTATTGTAAAAGCCGGAATCTTCGGCAATAGCATCAATGGTGAAATTTTTGTGTGTATCGCTCAGGAGTAACCGTATAGCGTAGTCTATTCGATATCTATTGATAAAGGCATTGAAGTTTTCATTGGCGATTTCATTAATGGCCCGAGAAATAACCTTTTCATTTTGACGTAGCTTTTCCGAAATGTCCGAGAGTTTCAAGCTGTGATTTAAAAAGAGCTTCTCCCCTTGGATCAATTGATCCAATTCCTCAAATATTTCCTTATGATTTCCCGATGAGCCTTCAGATTCATGCTTATCTATTTTGATTTTCTTAGAAAACAAGGTGGACTTACGGAGTCCGATGAAGGCAATCGAGTTGACTGAAAGCATCATTACAGAAAATATGACAATATCCAGGATTTGACTACCTACTATCAGGTTGGTTGTGACATGAAGCAGCAGAGTAGCAAAGATTTGCCCCGTGAAAAGCAGTAATAACAGGTTGATCAGTTTGCTTTTTCTGGTAATTTTTAATGACAGAAAGATGTAAATCAATTCCTGAAGCGTTTTGACTACCGGCATGGACAATTGGTGTATTGAAATGACTACTGGCTCTCCCAAAATATTTTGAACATGAATAAATGTTAAAATCGCCGTATGAAGGATAAATGGGATAAAGTGTAATGTTTTGTGACGTACCCTTTTACCGAAGTACTGCTTAGCAAAGAAAAAGATAAACGGGCCGAGCAACCAATCAAGTTGCTCGCCAAAGGCAATAAAGGCTGATTCCTCACCGAGATACCCTTGACAGTAACCCAAAAATTTGGCCAGAATTAGGCTATACACAAGCAGGAAAAGCCCTAAAAATGGATTGGATTTATGTTGCCTCATCAAGATGATCGCAAGCATCAAACCATTAAATATTCCTATAGAAAGAATAACGTTTTCTATGAACATAGTCTTACTGGTTAGGTACGAGACCAAATCAGATCCAGGTCTAGGCTTTTTTACAATTGCATAGGTTGCCTCCTTTTTTACAATTGTTTAGAAAGCGCCTATCCTTTATTTGACCTGTATTTCTTCAAATACACTTCATAGACACATCGATTAAGCCGGGCTCATGTCCGGCTTTTTTTCGAAGAGAGGACCTCTTCTTCTTGAGATTGATGGCGCAATCTACAAAAAACATACAGTAATAGGATAACTATCTCAGTAGTCTTTTCCGTTATTGTAGTTTAGATTATTTTCACTGGCTTGGGATAAAAGAGCCGTAAACCCATATTTATGAAATATTTACAGGCTGTACTTTCAGTTGCTACTTTTTGGTTTATTGTACTACCTGTCCATGCTCAGGACGAACCAAAGATGGATTTCGAGGAGTATGACCCCATCTCCACATTGGTAGTCCCAGAGCATGAGGTGAAGAGAGCCAAATTTCCCTTTATAGATGTGCATAGTCATCAGTGGAACCTTACAAAAGATAGAATAGCCAAGATTGTGGGAGAAATGGATGACCTAAACATGCAGGTAATGGTAAACCTGAGTGGTAGAGGGTATGATAGAGCAGCTGGTGACATTGGATCACAGGAGTATTTAAATGGAATGATTGCCAGGACTAAAGGAGAAGCTCCTGGTAGGGTGATTATTTTCACGAATGTGTCTTTTAAAAAGGTAGGTGATCCAGATTGGGAAAAAGAAGCACTTAAACAACTGGAGGAAGATGTGCAAAATGGTGCAAACGGATTGAAGATCTACAAGAGTCTTGGACTGTCAAATAAGGATATTGATGGTAATAGAATTGCAGTCAATGACAAAAGACTAGACCCTATTTGGGCCAAATGCGGAGAATTGGGCATTCCTGTTTTGATACATGCTGCAGATCCTAAATCATTTTGGGATCCACATGATAAGAATAACGAACGTTGGCTCGAACTCAAACTACGACCTAGGCGAAAACGATCAGCAACCGACCCGGCCCCATGGGAGCAAATCATAGCTGAGCAACATGATATATTTAAAAAACATCCCAAGACCACTTTTATCAATGCGCACATGGGGTGGATGGCTAACGATCTTGAGAAGCTGGGTCAACATCTGGATGATTATCCAAATGTGAATGTAGGTATCGGTGCTGTCATAGCAGAACTGGGGCGTCAACCACGAATGGCAAAGAAGTTTTTTGAAAACTATCAGGATAGAGTCCTTTTTGCAAAAGATGCTTACAATCCTGAGGAATTTTATACCTACTTCCGAGTGCTGGAAACTGAGGATGAATACTTTCCCTACTACAAGAAGTATCATGCGTTTTGGAGAATGTACGGACTAGGTCTTTCAGACGAGATTTTGAAAAAGTTGTATTATAAAAATGCCCTTAGGATCATTCCCAATATAGATCCTACAGGATTTCCGGATTAGCAGCAGGTATAATTGCAAAGCCTCCCCAGTGATGGTGATGGGTTATTGAAACTTGGATTACTTGGTTGTTTGATGCTCGCATCACTGGTCGTTGACCAGCGACTGGATCAGCTATGATCACCTCTGTCAGTTGCAACTCCTTTTTGGCGTAGGCTTTGAGTCTTGCGCGGACTTCCTTTCCGGATTGACCTGACTTCAAAGGAAAAAATTGATGAATAGCGGGTAATGATTTTTCACCCACGTACATTACAGCTGAAATGTATTCTGCTGTGAGTTTTGCTTGTCCTGAAAACATGCAATTGTCAAATTTGCAGCTTACAGACCAGACGTCTTTCGAAATCGAATGAAAAGTATTAATACAGATCTTCCTTGGGTCAAATCGGTCTTTAGCAGCGCTGGCTTTATACGTGGCTTCTTTGATAGCCCAATAAATCCAAAATCTGAATGAGGGACTTATCGTAGTCGATTCAAAATCGCTTCCAGTAGTGATGAAGCGTAGATCAGATGTTTTTCTTTTTTTAAGTAACGGGTCAGCAAGGTCGACAATATCAATGCCGATCAACTTTCACCTACCTTCTCATGAATAATAGAGATAGACTCTCCAATGGTATTCATTCTGTTAATAGCATCATCCTCAATCATAATGTCATACTTCTCTTCGATATCCAGGACAATGTCGACAATATGAGCTGAATTTATTTGTAAATCGTTGATGAGGTCAACTTCGTCACCCAACGTTTGCAATTTCTCTTTTTCGATTACGTAAGGTTCGATAATCGTCTTTAAATCTTCACTTATCTGATCTCTATCCATGCTTCTATTCACATATAGTTGCAAAATAATACAATCTGTACGAAACCAGGGAATGATTGCGGATATTGAGAGCATCAATTTTTGGGTATAAGCATACCGGATAACTGGCCTTTGCAGACTGTAACCTGATCGTTGTTTTTGGTCATCACCACTTCACATTTCAATTTCCCAAATCGAAAATAGATTTTACTGGAGTTTACAGTAACCTTTTCTCCGGGATAAACAGCATTTAGAAAATCAACCTGACAAGAAGAAAAGATGGGATTAACCCTAGTATCCTTGTTATCTCCGGAGATCAGGAAAATGCCAAGGCTTACAAGGCCAATTTGAGCCATGGTCTCCGTTAAGATAACACCTGGAGTAATGGGCTGACCAGGAAAATGTCCAGCATAGAAAAACTCTTCTTCCTGATAGGTGTAATGTCCAGTGACACCTGATTCGCTGATTGCTGTCAATTCATCTACAAACAAAAATGGCTTTTTGTAGGGGAGTTTAGCAATGATCTCGGATGATCTCATACAAGATGCTCTCCACCATCTACATGAATAATACTACCATTGATCCAGTTGGCCTCATCTTTAGAAAGCAAATAGACGACATCTGCCACGTCTTCGGGTGTTGTCAGTCGCTTACCGGGGTTACGTTGGCGAGAAGCTTCTAACAACTCGTCACTGCCTGGGATTAGCCTGAGAGAAGGTGTATCCGTTACTCCTGCCTGAATGCAACATGTCTGTATATGGTGAGGGGCAAGTTCTACTGCCAGGTATTTGATAGATGTCTCCAGCACTGCTTTTGCCATGGCTACAGCATCATAACCTGACCAGTATTTTTTGTTACCCTCCGATGTCAATGCCACTATCCTGGCAGGCTGAGAGAATAGTTTTTGCTCATGCAGGTGGGTGGCCCAAAAATTAAGGTTCGTACCCATGGCTTCCATGGTTAGCTGATAGTCTCCAGAAGTCAGTGCTCCACGTTCATCAGATACGATAGGCTTCAGATTCCCGCGCGACAAGGCGTGCACCATCACTCGGATGCTTCCAGCTGGTATTTTACTGGTTAGATCCTCTATGATACCTTTCAGTTTATCAGTATTTGTCCCATCCTGATTGTAGGTGATTACTTCTGCACCTATAGATTCGAGTGCTTTGGTCTCTGCCGAAAATACTTCTGACTGCTGCCTTCGATCACGGTGGATCAATACCAGATTGAAGTTGTGCTTTGCAAGTTTTTTAGCAATGGCAAGGCCAATACCACTGGAACCTCCCACTACTAGTGCCCAATTTTTCATTTAGGTCAAATTTCTTTGATAAAACATCGTCTGCGTATTCTCTCACGAGCCTCAAAGTCCTTAAATAGGTTTTGGACTTTTAGGTTATCTTCCAGCATTGGTCCGGTAACCACAGTTTTTACACCGCTTTTTATAGCATTGAGCAGTAGTGGATGAAATATCAGACCACTCACACCTAGCTTCTGATACTTGGGTTCGACGCAGATCAAGAATAGGTCAAGTAGCTCATTTTTCGCCTTTAGCGCTAGTAGTATTCTGATAAACCCGAATGGGAAAAGCCTTCCGTTAGATTTTTGCAATGCTCTTGAAAAGGAAGGTATGCATATCGCAAAAGCAATAACATCGTCATTTTCGTCTGTGATGACCGATAAAAAATCAAGTCGAACAAAACTTAAATATGCATCAATATAATAATCAATCTGCCTTTGTGATAAGGGGTGATATCCGTACAGATGCGCATAGGTTCTATTGAGGAGGTCAAATATTTTTGGTCCGTATTTTACGGCTTGTTTGACCTTTTTAAACTTCTTCACATCAAGCTTCAATCTGCTTTCGATAGCTCTGGCAATCCGATCCAATCGTTCTGGCGCTTCGTCTGGTAAGTCAAATTCAATTTCGACCCAGTCTACAGCTTTTTGAAAGCCTATGCCTTCGAAATGACTTTGATAATAACTGTGGTTGTAAATGGTAGCTTGAGTTGCCAACTGATCAAACCCTTCGATGAGCGTACCTTCGAAATCAAGATCAGTAAACCCCAGAGGTCCATGGATGCCGGTAGCACCAGATGCTTTACCCCATTGAATAACAGTGTCGATTAGCTTATTGGATACTTCCTCATCATCTATGAAATCGACCCAGCCAAACCTTACCAGTTTTTTCTCTTCAAGCTCCGTTTCATGAATGATACCTGCAATACGTCCGACGACATGGCCATCTTTTTTAGCTAGCCAATACTGTGCTTGACAATGGTCAAAAGCTGGATTTTTTGATTTGTTGAGTGTATCTCTTTCAAAAGGCAGAAGCGGCGGGATAAAATATGGATTCCCCTTATAAAGCTTGCTAGGATACTTGATGAAGGTCTGAAAGTCTCTTTTACTCTCGACAGGTTTTATTTCAATTGACATCAGATCAATCCTTTTTGTTGGTAGTAATTGAATGTTTTTAGAAGTCCCTCTTGCAGGCTTGTAAAGGTCCAATTTAAATCTTTCGACGGGCAGGTCCAGTTGCCAGCCAGTTCTCTTAATTTTTCCGGAGTTGCGGCCATTTTTGTTTTAAATAGCTTGTTACTCCAAACTTGCAAATGGGCAAATAAAAAACCTGCCAGCGGAGGAATCTCCACGGTCGCTGGTTTTTTATTCATCGTCTTCGTAATGGCATCGTAGAATTGCTTTAGGCTGTATACCTGACCATCGCATACTTCATGAATTTGGTCAGTGCCCTTGTTGGAGAGGATGAGATCGGCCAGGTCCTGGGCAAAGATCATACTGATTTTTTGATCTTTTGGGCCAGTGCGCGGAGCAAATCCGGCTTTTAACACTTTGAACAATTTTAGAAAATCCAGGTCCCCAGGGCCATAGATTCCCGTGGGCCTGTAAATAACAAAGGGCATCGCGGAGTTCTGCACTAACTTTTCGGCTGCAAGCTTACTATCTCCATAAGCCGAAACGGGAGCGCTATGACCATCTGGTCCTCTGGCGGCGAGAGAAGAAACATACACGAACTTCCCTGTCTGGGACAAAGCATTGGTACTCTTTACGACCTCTAGAATGCTCCGAGTTATATTGACATTGACATCGAAAAAATCCTGACGACGAGCAGATATAGTAAGCCCCGCGTTATGAATGAATGCATCTAATCCGCCTTCATGTGAAACTTGATGAATTGTATCACTCAGCGCGGACGCATCTGAATAATCTACCTTCACCAACCGTAATTGATTATCCTGAATTTCGGGAATTGACCTACCTGGACGTACCATTGCAATAGTGTGGTACCCTTTTCTTAGGCTACTGGCTACCAACTGTTTCCCCAGGAAACCATTGGCTCCGGTAATCAAGACCCTCAAGATAGCTAAGCTGCTTTGACGTACGTTGGTATACCTACTTCTTTAGCGACTTTGTCCAGTAAATCCATTGCTCTGTTAATCTGCTCTTTGGTATGTGTAGCCATAAGAGAGAACCTGATTAATGAATCTCCGGGTGACACTGCAGGTGGGATTACTGGGTTGACAAATAGCCCACTATCCATCAGCTTGGTAGTCAACTCAAAAGTCTTGTAATGATCTCGCACGTAGATGGGGATAATCGGTGTGCGTGACTCTCCTACATCAAAACCTAGTTCAACCAAGCACTTATGAGCATAATGTGTGTTATCCCATAGTCTCAATCGGTGAGAATCATCATTTTCAATAATATCTAGAGCTGCCAATGCGGATGCCGCTGATGCAGGAGTTGGACTTGCACTAAAGATAAGAGATCTGGCATGATGCCTAAGGTATTCGATAGTGGAGTGATCTCCGGCTACAAAGCCTCCCAAAGAAGCCATCGATTTACTAAAAGTCCCACCGACTAGGGCAACCTTGTCATCCAGCCCGAAATGTGATGGAGTGCCACGGCCCATATCACCAATTACACCAACTGCATGGGCACAATCGGTCATGACGGTTGCATTATATCTTTCCGCTAGAGCAACAATGGCAGGTAGGTTAACAATTTCTCCTTCCATACTAAATACCCCGTCAACCACGATCATTTTCAGCGCATCCATAGGGCAGTGCTTCAGCTTTTGCTCAAGGGATTGCATGTCATTGTGACGAAACATCACAGTTTGAGCATTGGAGAGCCGCGCACCTTCTATAATTGACGCATGGTTGAGTCGATCAAGTAGCAGGTAGTCATTTTTCCCCATCAATGTGGGGATAACGCCAAGGTTAACTTGAAAGCCGGTGCTGAACAGAATAGCATCGTCCTTATTGAGAAAGTTGGCCAATCGGCGTTCCAGTTCTACATGGATATCCAGCGTGCCGTTCAAGAATCTTGAGCCGGCGCTCCCTGTGCCATACTTCATCAAAGCATCCGCTGCGGCTTTTTTCACTTTGGGGTGAGTAGTAAGACCTAGATAACTGTTCGATCCGAACATTAGTATCTTTTGACCATTTACAATGACCTCAGTATCCTGACCACTCTCTATTTCCCTGAAGAAAGGGTAGTGACCTCTTGCTTTAGCCTCTTTAGCTTCAGTAAAGGCGCTGGTTTTTTGCCTAAGAAGTTCGTTCATCCAATGTTAGCTTTATCGGAGAAGATTCGGTTTGACTCCCCAAAAGTACACCAATTCTTCTTTAAATTATTTATTACATACGGCCAATATGCCATCAAGCGTTTCAAAAAAAGCCTGTTTTCTTACATTTCTAAACAAACTTTTAGTGATTCGTTGAATAGAATCATATTTATAGATTCGATGCCATACTATGTATGGCAATCTCGAAGCACAGTACCCCCAAGAAAAATATTGAATTTTTCATTTTTTTCAATCAGGACTCTGTCTACACATTTAAGGAGGTGCTTGCCAAAAGCATCAAAACTCCTTAATCATTCCCTTCTCATCATTCAAGTAGACTAGAAGTGCTACAATAAAAAAGCCCCGAACTTTCGGAGCTAAGTGAACCCGGCAGGATTCAAACCTGCAACCTCCAGAGCCGTAATCTGGTGCTCTATTCAGTTGAGCTACGGGTCCTTTTTTTGGCTTTTGTCTGGAGAATTATTCCAGTGCGCCAATACTAGTAAAATGCTTTTTCAAGATCTAAAACCTTAAATCCTGTTAAAAACGAGCACAAAAGTAATAATTTGTTAAATAAATTAACGTTAATCCAGCAGTTTTAAAATTGCATCTATCTTTGCCGCTTTAAATAAAAAAGCATGAAAAAATCGATTGGGGTCCTGATAGTATTGATATGTAGTACAATGCTGGTGGCTCAGCAAAAGGACAGGCCGTCGCAACCGGATTTTCCAGGTGAGATCATGCTTGATTTTGGTTTAAATGGACTTTCTGATCGTGGTAATGACTTAGCCCTAAAGGCTTGGCCGTCTAAGTCATTCGGAATTTATTACAACCGAATTTTCATGCTTAGTCAGAAGTTTGCTTTCAGCCCGTCTCTTGGTCTCGCTTTTGAGCAATATGCTTTCGAAGAGGATATGAATTTTCAGGAAGATGGCGATCGCAACGTAACATTTTCAGACATAGATGACGTGTCCGTCAAGAAGAATAAACTAGCGGTTAATTATCTTGAGTTGCCAGTTGAATTTAGATTTTATCCAACCAAATCTGTTGCAGGCGAAGGTTTGTTTATAGGTTTGGGAGGGGTGGCAGGATTGAGGATCAACGCACGTACCAAAATAAAATATACTACCGCTGACGACGAGACCAGGGTAGAAAAACTAAGAGATACTTTTGGCCTTAATAATGTTCGATATGGTGTGCAGGCTAGATTTGGTATCAAAGGTATCAACGTATTTTACAAACAGTATTTCTCCACATTATTCAAATCGGGTAGAGCCCCAGGAGAAAAAGATGCCACGGCTTATACGATCGGCGTGAATATCACCGGATTTTAATTTTATCCGAATAAATATACGGAAGCCAAACAGAAAAAGAATCCTGTTACCGTTCCCCACCAAACTTCTTTTGGGGTATGAAAATTTTGAAAAAGCCTTGAAGTGCTTACGACTCCCGCAATAACTACAGAAACCAATAGGGGAGCCATCAGGTCTTGACCGGTAAAGCGAAGCGACAGACCACATAAAAAACCGACTGCACCCCATAGCGCAGCCGCATGTATGCTGATCTTAAACTTTAAGGTTATCAGAGAGAGCAGCAATATCAGCACTGTAACAGAGATCATCATGACCGATAGTGGCTTAATGATATTGAGTTTTTCCAGAAACATATAAGTAGATGCTGCATAAAAAAGCGTGATGGATAAAAAGGGCAGAAATCGTTCTTCGCGGTGCGTGAGTTCCAATGATGACACTCTGGAGCTCAACTTCATGACAGTTATGCTCAATGCAGGGATAACAAAGGTAGCAGTGAAGGTGGCAAGAATAAACATCGGAATAGAGCTTTTTGCCACTGGACTAAAGTACTCCGGAACATAGAGATAGAAGACTGCCATAAGATATGTTGCCACCAATAATGGATGGAAGATTGCCGATATCGTTCGCATCAACAAAGTCACCTACAGTTCCTTTCTGAGTCTGGCTACAGGAATGTTCAACTGTTCTCTGTATTTGGCTACGGTCCTTCTCGCAATGTTGTACCCCTGGCCTTTAAGTAGCTTCTCGAGTTTATCATCGGAAAGAGGTTTTTTCTTATCCTCGTTGTCAATAAACTCTTTGAGTCTATTTTTCACCTCTCGACTACTCACATCCTCGCCGGTATCGGTAGCTATTCCTTCTGAAAAGAAATACTTCAGCGGGAAGATGCCAAATTCGGTTTGAATAGACTTACTATTGGCCACTCGCGATACCGTGGAGATATCCATCTTGATGGTATCGGCAATATCTTTTAGGATCATAGGTCGAAGTTTGGCCTCGTCACCTTCCAGAAAATAGTCGTATTGAAAGTTGATGATAGCCTGCATCGTATTCAATAGGGTCTGCTGGCGTTGCCGAATAGCATCAATAAACCATTTGGCAGAATCAAGCTTTTGCTTGATAAATGATACCGTTTCTTTTAATTTTTTATCTTTTTTATTACTCTTATCATATGCCTGGAGCATATCTGCATATGATCGACTTACCCTTAACTCAGGAGCATTCCTTGAATTCAAAGTAAGTTCTAGTTTGCCATTGTTATTGGAGAGTAAAAAATCCGGAATTAGATACTGCGTTTTGACCAGCTCATCTCCAGAGCCTCCAGGCTTTGGGTTTAACTTCGTAATCGCATAGATAGCGACTTTGAGTAGTTCCTCGTCTTGTATACTGAGTTTACGAGCGATCCTATCGTAGTGCTTTTTAGAGAATTCATTGAAACATAGATCAATGATATCATAAGAGATTCTATTGATCTCTTCCTCAGGATCCTTTCGTTCCAGCTGGAGCAAAAGGCACTCTTGCAGACTTCGTGCACCAATCCCAGGAGGATCGAAGTTTTGTACCTTAAAGAGTATATTTTCTAGCTCCTCGGTGTCCGTCTCTATGCTTTGGGAGAAAGCCAAGTCATTTACAATGGCCTCCAGGTCCCTACGGACATATCCATCAGCATCAATGCTGCCAATGATCTGTTCACCTATCAGATGTTCTCGATCATTCAATTTGAGGTAGCCTAGTTGTGTGATCAACTGCTCATGAAGGGTTGTGCCTACCGAAATCGGTAACTCCTTGTCATCGTCCTCTGTCGAGCTTCCGTCTCCCTGCATTTTGTAGCCAGAGTAGTCATCATGAAGGTATTCCTCAATATTAGGTTCGTCGGATTCATACTCTTCTTGGGTGTCATCTTGCTGATCAAACTCTTTTTCTTCAGCTCCTTCCTCCAGTGCAGGATTTACCTCAAGTTCTTCTTCCACTCTAGCTTCCAGTTCGGCAGTGGGTACCTGCAATAGCTTGATAAACTGGATCTGTTGCGGAGACAGTTTTTGCTGTAGCGATTGACTTAAACTAAGTTTTTGCATGTGAACTCAGACCTTCGAGTCAAAAATATCCAAAAATAGATGATCACCCTAAAAGTCGTCAACAAATAAAGCAACCTGCAACGTGCCTGGAGTATAGAAGTCGGATTCTTTGAATTAACCTTGATTTTGACGTTTTTTGCGCTGTTTTTCAACGACTTGAATAGATCAACTGTGAGCGAATCTAAAAGAATTAAAATCCTAACCATACTGCAAGATGCATCCACCGGAATAGAGGTCAAAGCAATGGGCTGGGTAAGGACAAAACGCGCAAGTAAGAACGTGGCTTTTGTGTCTTTGAATGATGGCTCTACCATCAAGAACTTACAGGTAGTCTTAGATGTTGACCACTTTGATGATGCTCTTTTAGCCAAGATAACTACTGGCGCTAGCATCAGTGTTGTTGGGAAATTGGCCGAATCCCAGGGAGCAGGTCAGACCGTAGAGTTACTCGCCGAAAGTATTGAGGTGCTTGGTGAGGCAGACGCTGAAAAATATCCCTTGCAACCTAAACGTCATTCGCTGGAGTTTCTTAGGGAGATTGCGCATCTAAGGCCAAGAACTAACACGTTTGGTGCGGTGATGAGAGTGAGGCACAACCTTGCTTTTGCTATTCACCAGTTTTTTCACGAAAAGGGATTTTTTCATTTGCATTCTCCTGTTCTTACCTCCTCTGATGCAGAAGGGGCAGGAGAAACATTCAAAGTAACTACACTGGATCTACAACAAGTCCCGAAATCAGAAGACGGGAGTATCGATTTCAAAAAAGATTTTTTCGAAAAAGAAACGAACCTTACTGTTTCCGGTCAGCTTGAGGGCGAGCTAGCGGCATTGGCGCTTTCTGAGATATATACTTTCGGACCTACTTTTAGAGCAGAGAACTCCAACACGACCCGGCACTTGGCTGAGTTTTGGATGGTAGAGCCGGAGATGGCTTTTTATGATTTGCAGGACAACATAGCTCTGGCTGAAGAAATGCTTAAGAGGATCATTCGGTTTGCTCTGGAGCATTGTGAGGAAGATTTGGATTTCCTTGAAAAAAGGGAGCAAGACGAACAAAAAAATAGACCTCAAAATGAGCGTTCTGAACTCTCGCTACTTGAGCGATTGCAATTGGTGGTTGATCATGATTTTGAGCGAGTAAGTTACACTGATGCCATTCGGATACTGAAGGACTCCAAACCCAATAAGAAAAAGAAGTTTCAGTTTTTGATTGAAGGCTGGGGTGCTGACTTACAATCTGAGCACGAACGTTTCTTGGTGGAGAAGCACTTCAAGAAACCCGTAGTATTATTTGATTACCCGAAAGACATCAAGGCATTTTATATGCGTCAAAATGATGATGGCAAGACGGTAGGAGCAATGGACGTACTATTCCCGGGAATAGGAGAAATTGTAGGGGGCTCTCAACGAGAGGAACGACTAGACAGGCTCACCCAAAGGATGGGAGAGATGGGAATCCCGGAGGAGGATTTGTGGTGGTATCTGGAAACAAGGAAATATGGTACAGTTCCTCATAGTGGCTTTGGACTAGGTTTTGAGCGGATGGTACAGTTTGTTACTGGGATGTCGAATATCAGGGATGTAATCGCATTTCCGAGGACACCGGGAAATTGCGAATTCTAGGGGTTAGAGTTGAAACCAAATCTTTTGTCCAGGTTGAGTGGGCTTATCTGAGTGATTTCTACCTCAGTTGAGAATTCTGCAAAACTTGGGTTTAAGATGACGTTTGACTCCTGATCGACAATAGCTGAAGGCACTATTAGGCCTAGTACATCCTCCCGCAATGAGGTTGATCCGAATTGCTGAACATGCCAGGAATATGGCAATGCTTCCCAGTTGATCGGTAGGTCTTCCTGTCTAGGTTGGAAAAGTAGACTCTTATTTTTGATTTCGATAGATGCTATCATCAAGTTTTTCGGCCAGGTGTCTCTTTCAAATTGATGAACAAGATATTCTAGGTATGCCAACGATCCGGTGCTTGCGGTATAAACAGAATAGGTTCCTTTCAAGGTCCATCTACCACCGTACAGGTAGGAACCATATCCGCTAAGATCCCGAATGTATTTTTGATGAGCTATCCGATGCACTATCATGCCATAACGCCATGCTCAGCTCTCCCCAACTCATCAAGGACAATTTGGCAGCCAGTAGATGTATTTAGAAACTTGGAAGGTTGATCTCCCAGAATTGGATGATGTTTATCAAGCCATCTTTTGAACGCTGGCACATTGCCGAAAAACTCCTCACCCTTCTTGAATACTCGAATGATATTGAGAATGCGCTCCGAAATTTCTTCATTGAGTAGTTTTTTGCGACTAAAGGTCTTAAGCGAGTATGGCAGAAATGCCTCGAATTCGGCTTTGGTACTGTCTATGGACTTAAGGAAATCCCATAACATACTTGTCCGCAAACCTTTGCGGGCCTGCTGGATCAGCTCGTAATCAGAATCCAACGTGGCTGGCTGAATGCCATATGTAGCTAGGGGCTCTTCTACTTTCATTTGAGACAAATGTACTCGTATATCAGGACATTTGTCTTTCTTTTTCAGAGAATTTTCCCTCTGGTACTCGGTATTGTTGAAAAGGAATAGATAGCAGGTTGCCCAATCGATCATTTTCCTCTGGATCCATATGGGTGTCGATGCCATATTGTAGTTCCTCTTTTGTATCCTCTACCTGTGCAAAGGTGCCGAAGATACGATCCCAGATGCTGAAAATGTTACCGTAGTTGGTATCTGTAAGTGGTTGTGTAAAGTGATGATGTACCTTGTGCATATTCGGCGTCACGAATACGAACGACAATACGCGATCGATTTTTTTAGGGATATTTAGGTTGGCATGAGTCAGGTGAGCGAAAAGTACCGACAGCGACTGATATAGCATGATAATTCCCATAGGGGCACCTACAATGATCACCGCCAAGATGGTAAAGCCTATGCGAAAAACAGTTTCACCAGGATGATGTCTCAGCCCCGTTGTCACGTCTACCGAAGTATCACTGTGGTGGACCAAATGAAATTTCCACATCCACTTGACCTTATGCTCTGTCCAGTGGATCAGGTAGGCACCAATCAGATCCAGGAGTAGTACACCTGTTAACACTTGGGCCCAAAGCGGCATATCCAACAAATACAGCAAGCCAAATTGATTTTGGGACACCCAGTCAGAAGCAGCCAATAAAGCTCCTGCTAGTCCAAAACCAATGATGGCTGTCGTTAAAGTAAAGAATAAGTTGAGTCCGGCATGACCAATCTTTCGGTACGAAAACCTAAATAATGGCAAGACTCCTTCAAGCGCCCAAAAAACAATGATGCCACCTATAAGGATAGTAGCTCTGAACCATGTCGGGATATAGGTAAAGAATTCGATAAACTGCTCCATCAGTTATTGGGTTTTAAGTAAAATCTGTGAGGCTTACGAATAAATTTAGTGAATATGCTTGTTAATTTATATTTTGAACCACTTTCTGGTCTGAAAAGATTTATTGCTTCAAAATCCTGAAGGGGTGAATAATAGCTGATTATTCAACTGGAACTTATGTAATAGTGATAACTAGGTACTCAACCGCAGTATGTCAATGAAGCGGTGATCGATCATCCAAATGAATTGAGGAGTAATATTGACTACTTTTCCTTCTAATATAGACCTTGAGTAAAAAGAGGTTTGATTTGCTTCGTTCTCATTAGCTAAGTATTCATTGACCTGACTCCCCATCAAAATATTTATGTCAGGAGCACTTAGTTGTAGTTGGGCTCCCAGGAATTCGCTTAATTGGTGGATAGATAGAGCCGCAATGACGTTTTCTATCTCAGACATGAACCCGTGCTTCATTTGTCTGTTTTCCATTCTATTGTCGGACTTGAATTGCTCAGGAAGACATACGGAATTGATCAGATCGACTTCGTGGTCGTTGATAATAAAGTAAAAGGCACCATTGATATCTCCTTCAAAATTCATTTTGACCAGATGTACCTTGAAGCGTCCAAGGAGGTCAAAATCAGCAACCCTAGGTAGCTCTCCAAGCCCGAAATCGAGATTGTTTGCTTCCACTCGAATTTTGAGCATTTTTCCCATAGAAGCAGCCGCCTCCAAAAGGGTAGTGTCGATCAACTCCTTAGAAATATCTAATTGATCTTTGCTCAAAGGTTCGTTTCTGGCTTCTGTGGGCAAAACGATTTCGGTTGTCCTTATGTGGTTGAAATTATTCAAAATTAGATGAAATCATATCATTTGAACCATTGAAATACTCATTGATGATCATGAACTGAGCAAAATACCGTGTGAATGGTATAGTAAAAAAGGAATATGATAGCATCCTTTGACCCTATGAATTGGCTATCTTTCAGACCTAAGCAATCCGGAAAAATGAAAGTATTCCTTACCGACGATCATGAAATGCTATTAGGTGGTTTAGTTAAAATACTCTCCACAGAAGAAAGCATTGAAGTGATTGGTACGGCCGTATCCGCAAAAGAGACTTTTGAAAAGCTCACGCAGCTTTCTCCTCATTTGCTGATCACCGACTACAACTTACCGGATGAGGATGGACTCTCTATTGTAAGAAAAGTAAAGCGTAAATATCCCCAATTGAAGATCATAGTTCTGAGCCAGCACGATGAGACTCACCTGGTAAAGGAGGTGTTGAAAGAGGGAATTGATGGCTACATCCTTAAGAAAGATTCACATGATGAGCTCGTGAATGCCATCTTAGCTGTAGGCAAGGGCAAAATCTATCTTAGTTCCGATATCAACTCAATGTTGATGCAAGGGCTCAATGGCTTTGACGAACCTAAGTTGCTTACCGATCGAGAGCGGGAGATACTGAAGTTGATTGCCCAAGAATATACCAACAAGCAAATGGCGGAAGAGCTATTTATCAGCGAGCGAACTGTTGAAACTCACCGGAAAAATATCTTTAGAAAAACTAATACCAACAATCTTGTAGGACTTATCAAGTATGCATATGCCAATAACTTGATTTAAAATAGAAGTATCAGTCAGAATTCAACGACTTTTTGCACCTCATTCGCCGAATATCTTTCTGTCTTATTAGCGTTTTTCTTAGTTTTTCAGAAATCTAAATCTTATGCTCAAGTACCTTACATATCTTGGATACATATTCTCGATAGGATTGTTTTTTTGTGCATCTGGTCAAGACGCCCAAAAGACCCTAGACAGTTTAAATATCGCATACCACGAGGCAAGTGATGCGCACAAGGCGGCTGTCTTAATCGAGGCCGGTAAGCTGCTGATTAAGCAAAATCTTGACACCGCACGACTGGTACTGGAAAGAGCCAACGGTGAGGCGACGAATAAGCTGGATCGTGTTGCATCTCTAGCCCATTTGGGACGCACTCATGTATATCTCGGCAATTATCAAGAAGCGGACTCGATCCTTTTGGTGGCTTCTGATTTACTGGATGTGTCACACTATGATCTGGAGACTACAATCCTTAATAATCAAGGGATTAGTTCCTTTTATCAAGGGGACTATGATCAAGCTGGCAAGCTATTTACTCGTTTTTATGAGCTTGCCA